>DASUQN010000530.1:0-2724 GCA_036280515.1 Intrasporangium sp.
TCCGCCCGTCCCAGGCCGGGAACCGGTCGCCAGAAGAGCTGTTGGTGGATCGCGGCCGTCCCGCCGTTGACTGCTCCACCGACGAGGTTCTCGTTGCGGCGCTCGAGCTCCGTCGGCCCGAGCACCCTCCGGTCGAGGACCAGCTCTCGGAATCCGGGGGCGAACTCGGCGATCCGCGACTCGACCTCCGTCGCGGCCTGCTCCGCGCGGGCCTGGTCGACCGGCTCGGCCAGTGGTTGGTCCGCAACCGAGACCCGTTGCGGCACATGCAGGTAGGCCCAGACCGACTCGCCGCCCTCGGGCGCCCGAGCGGGGTCCGTCGCGGCCATCTGACCGAGGACGATGAGCCCGCGATCGGGGAGCCGGCCCGCGCCGAGCTGTGCCCCAGCGATCCCCAGCTCAGCAACGCTGTCCGCCAGGTGCACCGTCCCTGGGGTGAGCTCGGGCGGCGTCGCCCACGGGATCGGCCCCTTCAGGGCCCAGTCGACCTTGATCGTCCCGGCATCCCACTCGAACGAGCCCATCCGGCGCCGCAGCCGATCCGGCAGCTCGGCCCAGGGCACGAGTCCGCCGAAGAGCGCAGGCGCGCTGACGTCGGCCAGGACCGCCCGGTCGGCCTCGATGACGTCGCCTGAGTCCAGTTGGACGCCGACGGCCCGGCCGGACCGCACGACCACCTCCGCGACGTGGGCCCCGGTCTGGACCTGCCCGCCCGCGGCCTCGAGCCGTTTCACGAGCGCCTCGGTGAGCTTCCCGGCGCCGCCACGCGGGACCGGGAAGCCGTGGGTCTGCGCGAGCATCACGAGCAGCAGCCCCATGAGGCCTGACCCCGGTGAGTCCATGCCGATGTCCGCGTGGGCGGCGTTGCCAGCGAGGAGCAGCTTCGGTCCCTCGCCACCGAACCACTCGTCCGCCAGCCTCCGCACCGGCAGCATCAGCTCGCGCAGGAAGGCAAGCCCGCCCACCCGCGGCGCCTTGAGGCCGAGCCGTGCGCCGGACCGGACGGGCGGGAACGGCGTGAGCAAGGCCTCGATGAGGTCGTCGCCGACGCGGTCCCAGACGGAGCAGGCCCGCAGCCAGGCGTCGCCGTCGCCGGGGTGGAGTTCGTCGAGCGAGGCGGCGGTGTCCTCCCGACGCGGGTGGACGAGCGCCCAGCGGCCTCCCGGGAGGGGATGGCCGACAGCCGACGGTGCGCGGACCCACTGGACGCCGAAGCGCTCGAGCCCGAGCGCCTGGATCGTCGGCGATGCCGCAGCAAGGGGATAGAAGGAGCTGAACGTGTCATGGATGAACCCTGGACGGACCTCCTCGTCGCTTCGCACCGCTCCGCCGGGTGTCGGCTGCGCCTCGATGACGAGGACCTGCCACCCCTCGTCGGCGAGCAGATTGGCCGCCACGAGACCGTTCGGCCCGCTGCCGATCACCACGGCGTCATGCCGCATCGCGTTCACGCCCCACCCCTACCCACCTCGCCACGCCAGGGCCGCCTGCACGCACGGGCGGCGGACGCGTTGAGATCGCGAACGGGGTATTCCGCTCATCGACACCGGACGCTCGGAGCGGGAACTGGGCTGGCAGGCGCGACACACCGGGGCGGGCCCGTGACGCGCAGGACGCGGACCTCACCGCGCGGTCGTCAGCCCTGCTGGGCGCCTTGCTGCTGGGCCTGCTCGAGCTCCTCGTCCGAGAGGAGCCTGACGTCGGAGTCCGCCGTGTCGGACTGCAGCGGGACGCGGAGCTCGTCCATGTACGGGGTCGGCTTGCCGCGCCGGTGGTCGAGGAACTCCTTGGCGTAGTACTCCCGCGCCTGCTCCGCCGTCTTGACACCGGTGACGATGTCGTGGACAAGGTTCAGCGCCAGCTGGTTCGCCTCCTCGTCGTGACATCGCGCCGACAGCTCGCCCACGGTGCGCTCGACGACGACGCTGCCGTCGAAGATGGTGAGGGCGGACACCTTGCCCGGCGGCACGCGATAGTCGATGACCGACTCCACCGCGTCGACGTGCGGGGCGGGGAAGTCGTGCTGATGAAACGCCCTGGTCGCCACGACTCGTTTCCACGGCCCGACCTTGTGCCACACGAGCCGCTCCGACGTGCTCTCCTGCGGATCGCCGTAGGCATCGACGACCAGCCGTGCGGCCTCCTTGGACTCGCCTGGCCAGCCAGCGATGACCTCTTCGGCCCGCTTCTGCGCCTGGGTCGACATGTCATGTTCCCTTCGGGTCCGTCGGCTGGGGCGAGTCTGTCGGATCGGGCGGGCCTGGGTGGCTCGGGGTGGGATACGGCTCCGGGAAGGGCGGTGGGCCCGGAGTGGGGTCCGGACCGGGGAACGGACCGGGCGGAGGCGGCCCCGGTGGGGTCGGCTCCGGGGTGGGGCCGGGCTCCGGCGGTGGCATCGGCCGATCGGGCGGATCCGGGATGGTGTCCAACGGCTGGGTCGTCTGCATGGTCATGTGCGGCGCCTACCCACGGTGTCCCGGTCTAACCGCGTCCACCGCAGTGCGGGCTCAGGCCAGCAGGCGGACGACGGCCCGCTCCAGCGCTGCCCGGCCATTGACCTCGGCAAGGTCGCCCTGCCGCAACCGCCTGCGGTCCGCGACCGACGCCCGGGCGAGCGCCCGGGCGATCGTTCGCCCAGCGGCATACTCGTCGACCACGCGACCGTCGACGTAGGACCGGCGAGCGACCGCGGGGGTGTTGCCGAGGTGCTCCGAGACCATCGTC
>DASUQN010000531.1:0-2209 GCA_036280515.1 Intrasporangium sp.
GTCTACTACATCCTCTTCTGGTTCTGCCTCAACTCGATGGGCGTACAGCTGCCGTTCGCCTACATGTTCGGGGCCTACACGGTCGGCCGGCTGCTGACAGCCGTCGGCATCACGCCCGGCGGGCTGGGCGTCACGGAGGCCGGCACCGCCGCCGTTCTCGTCGGGTGGGGCGCCGACCCCGCCCAGGCGACCGCCGGCGTCGTGCTCTTCTCGCTCTACACCCACTTCTTCGAGGTGCCCCTCGGCGTGCTCGGGTGGGCGCTGTGGTGGGCCAGCCCGAAGAAGATCCCCGCGGATGCTGTCTACGACGAGGACGAGGAGTCCGTCGATTCCCGCGTAGGGGCCGGGCAGGTCGAGGAGCACCGCGGCCCTCAGCCCGAGCGGATCTAGCGCGGAGCGGTTCCGGCACTACCGTGGATGCAGGTGTCGCAGAGAGTCGTCTGCATGAAGGAGCTTGCCGTGGCCGAGGCAATGGAACGGATCTGGCTGAGCAGCTACGCCGAGGGGGTGCCGCACGACATCGAGCCGGTCACCGGGTCGCTCACCGACCTGCTCGACTCGTCGGTGGCGCAGTACGCCGAGCGAACCGCGTTGGAGTTCTTCGGCGCTGAGACGACCTACAGCCGGCTCGGTGACCAGGTGGCCCGAGCGGCCGAGGGCCTGCGTCGCCTCGGGGTCCGCAAGGGAGATCGGGTGGCCCTCGTGCTGCCCAACTGCCCGCAGCACGTGGTGGCGTTCTACGCCGTGCTGCGACTCGGCGCCGTGGTGGTCGAGCACAACCCGCTCTACACCGCCTCGGAGCTGGAGACCCAGTTCCGGGACCACGAGGCGACGCTTGCCATCGCCTGGGACAAGGTGGCCCCCGCGGTGCACCAGCTGCCCGGCGTCACGCACGTCATCGCCGTCAACCTCATCCATGCCATGCCGCTGGCCAAACGGCTGGCGCTCGAGCTGCCGATTCCCAGAGTCCGGGCCCTGCGATCCGCCCTGAGCGAGCCCGCACCCGGTTGCCTCCCCTGGGGGCAGCTCCTGAGGCAGGGTCGCATCGATCCCAGCCACCCCAAACCGGCCGTCGAGGACCTGGCGGCGATCCAGTACACGAGCGGCACGACTGGAGTACCGAAGGGGGCGATGCTCACCCACCACAACCTCGTCGCCAACGCCGCCCAGGGACGGTCGTGGGTGCCCGGCATCGGCGCCGGGTCGGAGACCATCTACGCGATCCTGCCGATGTTCCACGCCTACGGCCTGACGCTGTGCGTGACCTTCGCGATGAGTGCCGGAGCGCGGCTCGTTCTCTTCCCCCGGTTCGACGTCGACCTCGTCCTCACCGCGGCGAAGAAGCACCCGCCGACCTTCCTTCCTGCGGTGCCGCCGATCTATGCCCAGCTCGCGCAGGCGGCGAAGGACCGTGGTATCGACATGTCGGCGGCGCGATGGGCGTTCTCGGGTGCCATGACCCTGCCGCCGGAGACCCTCGAGCTCTGGGAGTCGGTGACGGGCGGTCTGCTCGTCGAGGGCTACGGGCTGACCGAGGCCTCCCCCATCGCCCTCGGCAACCCCATCGGTCCGACCCGCAGGCCGGGCGCGGTTGGTGTGCCCTTCCCCAGCACGGAGATCCGGGTGGTGGACCCTGACCACCCCGAGATGGGCCGTCCCCGTGGCGAGCGCGGTGAGCTGCTGATCCGCGGCCCCCAGGTCTTCATCGGCTACTGGCGGAAGCCGGACGAGACGGCTGCCACGCTGCTCGACGGCGGCTGGCTGCGAACGGGAGACATCGTCGAGGTCGACGAGGACGGATTCGTCTCGGTCGTCGACCGGATCAAGGAGATCATCATCACGGGCGGCTTCAACGTCATGCCGTCGGAGGTGGAAACGGTGCTCATGCACTACCCCGGCGTGACGGACGCGGCCGTCGTGGGCCTGCCCAGGGAGGACGGGGGTGAGCAGGTCGTCGCCGCGGTCACCGTCGAGGACCCGGATTCCTTCGACCCGGAGGCCGCGCGCGGGCACTGCCGCTCCCACCTCGCGGCCTACAAGGTCCCCCGCCGCATCGAGGTCGTCGACGACCTACCCAAGACGATCATCGGCAAGGTTTTGCGGCGACAGGTCCGGGACCAGCTGCTCGCGGGCTGACGCGCTTGCTCCCCTCCTCCCATCGAGTGAACAACTTCTGCGTCCCGAAAGCTGTTCTCTCGATCAGGCATGG
>DASUQN010000532.1:0-5714 GCA_036280515.1 Intrasporangium sp.
AGCAGAGGAAGGCTCGGGTCGCCATCGTCGTCCCGATCGCCCAGCGCCGCCCGTGGCTGAACCGGTCGAGGAGCGGCCCGATGAACGGCGCGATGAGCGTGAAGGGGATCATCGCCAGAAGCAGGAACTGCGCCACCTGGCTGCGAGCCTCGGCGGTCTGGGGGTTGAAGAAGAAGGTGCCGGCGAGCGCGAGCATCATCGCGGCGTCCCCGGCGGTGTGGCTGGCGTGCAGCTCGGTCATTCGGGCGAGGCCGGTCTCGCCGGCGCCCCCGGAGTGCGTGAAGCCGCGGAACTTGGCGGCAGCGAACCGGGACGTCGCCGCCGTCGCCTTCGCGCTCGCGACCGTCGCCTTGCCGATGCCGCGGCCGACGGCCTTGGTGGCGTTGAGCGCCTGGGCGCGTCCCGGGGGCCGATAGTCGGCCGGGTGGCCACCCTCGGGCACATCGCTGGCCTCGGTGGCACGACGGACTTCGTGGTCCCGCTCCACCTCGTCGCTCGTGCTCACTCGGCCATCTTCCCCCGAGGCGGTGACCTGTCGTCACTGGGCGCGCAAAGAGGATGAAGCCCTCAGGGTCCGGGCCGACATGAGGGGGCATGAGGCGGCCCACGTGTCGGTGCGCTCGAAGGGGGCGGATTCATGTCGCCGACAACCCAACCCGGGCTGGATGGTCGAGGGTGCCTGCGAAGCGTGCCGGGCCCGGACTGCACACTCGACGTGGGATGTCGGGGCATCGGGGAGCCACCCCGAACCGGGTCAGAAGTACCAGGGGAAGGGTGACCAGTCGGGATCGCGCTTCTCGAGGAACTGGTCACGCCCCTCGATGGCTTCGTCGGTCATGTAGGCGAGGCGCGTCGCCTCTCCGGCGAACACCTGCTGGCCCATCAGCCCGTCGTCGGTGAGGTTGAAAGCGAACTTCAGCATCCGTTGCGCCTGCGGGGACTTGCCCATGATCTCCGTCGCTGCCTGAAGGGCCTCGCGCTCGAGGTCGGCGTGGTCGGCGACGATGTTCACCGCACCCATCCGGTGCATGTCCTCGGCGGTGTAGGTCCGCCCGAGGTGGAAGATCTCCCGCGCGAACTTCTGGCCGACCGACTTGGCGAGGTACGCCGACCCGTAGCCGCCGTCGAACGAGCCGACGTCGGCGTCGGTCTGCTTGAAGCGGGCATGCTCGCGGGAGGCGATCGTCAGGTCGCAGACGACGTGGAGCGAATGTCCGCCGCCGGCCGCCCAACCATTGACGACCGCGATGACGATCTTGGGCATGGTGCGGATCAGGCGCTGGACCTCGAGGATGTGCAGCCGTCCTCCGTGAGCCTTCGCCCGGGCCTCGTCGACCGTGTCGGCCGTCTCGCCGGCGGCGTACTGGTAGCCGGAACGTCCGCGGATCCGCTGGTCGCCACCGGAGCAGAACGCCCACTTGCCGTCCTTGGGGGACGGGCCGTTGCCGGTGATGAGGACGACGCCGACATCCGGCGTCATCCGCGCGTGGTCGAGGGCCCGGTAGAGCTCGTCCACCGTGTGCGGCCGGAAGGCGTTGAGCACCTCGGACCGGTTGAACGCCACGCGGACCACTCCGGACTCGGCGTGCGGGCGACCCTGCCGGGCCTTGCGGCGGTGGTAGGTGATGTCCGTGAAGTCCATGCCAGGGACGACGTCCCACTCGGTCGGGTCGAAGATCTCCGACACCTGCGCAGCGACCTGGCCGGTCCCGCCGGCTCCGGCGTCGGCCGTGCCGTCTGTCGTCTCAGTGCTCACGGGACCCGACACTAGCGGCCGGTCTAAGGTCGCTCCCATGCCCATCCCGCCCTACGTCGCGCACCTTCGCACCATGGTGGGACGGGAGCTGTTGTGGATGCCGGGCGTCACCGCGGTCGTCCTGCGGCCGGCTCACGATGGCTCGGACCAGGAGGTGCTCCTCATCCGACGCACCGACAACGGCGAGTGGACGCCGATCACGGGGATCGTCGACCCCGGGGAGGACCCAGACGTCACGGCCGAGCGGGAGGCGCTCGAGGAGGCGTCCGTCGTCGTCGTGGTCGAGCGCCTCGTCTGGGTGTCGGCGGAGGCTCCCGTCACCCACGCCAACCGTGACCTGGCCCAGTACCTCAACCACACCTTCCGATGCCACTGGGTATCGGGTGACCCGGCCCCCGGGGACGACGAGGCGACCGCCGCGGCCTGGTTTCGCCTCGACGCACTACCGCCGATGCGAGCGCACTTCCTCGACCGGATCGCGTGCGCGGTGGAGAACCCGCGGGACGTGCGCCTCGGTCTCTGACGAGGCCGTCATGACGTGTCCGCCTCGTCGATCAGCAGCTCAGGGATCCGCGCTTGGTCGCCAGCGGCTGCTCGGGCCTCGGCCGCGACGGTGGCGTCTCGGAGCGCGATGATCTCCCGGCGGGTCCGTGACGTGAGCAGGTCGGTGCGTGAGAGCGGTTCGAGGTCCGGAAGCGTTCGGGGACGCGACACCCAGGGCGGCTGCGGCGTGCCGAGGAGCCGCGCGACGGTCCGCCCCTTGGCGGCCGGAAACGTTGAGAGCCCCAGCTGGGCGCAGAGCGCCTTCTGCGTCACGCGCCCCGCCGGAGCCAGCACCCCGTTGGCGCGGCCCACCGCCCAGCACACCCCGGCAGCGACGTGGACCGGATCCTCCGGCGCACGACCGCCGATCAGCTCCATGCCGACCACCGCCAAGGCGCGCCGAAAGGCGGTGCGGATCTCGCGATCGAAGTAGACGCCCGCCAAGCCGTCGAGCACCTCACCCGCGCGCCGGAACCGGGCCACCACATCCCCGTCTCCGACCGCCTCTGCCGGGAGTGAGACCTCCTCGTCGGGCAGCGGGTCGGACGTCAGCTGGTCGAGCGCCTCGGGGCCGCCGACGACGTGCTCGAGCCAGTCGACTGTGGCCCGCCAGGGAGCGACCTCCTTCTTGGGCGGAGGCTCACGACGCCACAACCGCTCCACCTTCTCGACTCGCGGGTCGCGCAGCCACGGCGACTCCGCCAGCGGCTCGTACCACGTGTCGACGACCCGGCCGTCGACAAGGACGACGTAGGAGACGGTGCGCTCACGAGGTGACCGGTAGCCGGCGGACCAGTGGTCCGGTCCCATTGCGTACTCCTCGTACCGCTCGCCCACCCACGGATCCTCCGCCCAGTTCGAGCCATCCATCGCACTGCCTCCCGTCCCTCAACCTGCCAGTGCGACGACTCTCCGCCCGGGCAGGAGCCGGCGCCACCGGCTCTGGCAGGGCTGTGGATGACGGGCCCGTCACCGGGAGGATGTGGACGGCCGGTTCCCGAGCCCTGGCGTCCGTGAGCGAAGATGAGGAGCGACGCACCCACCATGAGCCGCGGAGGCCCGATGACCACCCAGACGTCCACCATCACGCCGCCTGATGCGGACGTCCACGCCGCCGCCCTCGAACGAATCGACGGCCTGGCCAAGCCGCTCGGGGCGCTCGGACGCTTGGAGCAGGTCGGTGCCTGGCTGGCGGCCTGCCAGGGCGTCTGCCCGCCAGAGCCGATCGAACGGGTCCGCGCCGTGGTGCTCGCGGGCGACCACGGGGTCACGGCCTCCGGTGTCTCCGCCTACCCGAGCGACGTCACCGCAGCGATGGTGCACGCGTTCGTCGCGGGGCTCGCCGGCGTGAGCGTCCTGGCCCGTCAGCACGGCGCGACCGTGCGGGTCCTCGACATCGCGGTTGATGCCGACCTCAGCGGCGCGCCGCCCGACGTCACCGCTCACAAGCTGACCCGCTCGTCGCGCCCGATCGATGTCACCGACGCGATCAGCCGCGCCCTGGCGGAGCGGGCCATCGTCGTCGGCGCCGAGATCGCCGACGTCGAAGTGGACGCGGGCGCGCAGCTGCTCGTCATCGGGGACATGGGCATCGGCAACACGACGCCGTCGTCCGCCCTCGTCGCCGCAACGCTCGGCCTGCGCGCCGAGGACGTCATCGGCCGGGGCACCGGCATCGACGAGCCGACCCATGCCCGGAAGCTGGACGTGCTGACGCGCGCCCTGGCCCGCGCGTGCGACGAGCACGGCCGCATCGGGGACCCCGTGCAACGCCTCGCCGCTCTGGGCTCCGCAGACCTCGCCGTCGGGGCGGGCTTCCTCGTCCAGGCGGCCCGACGCGGCGTGCCCGTGCTCCTCGACGGCGTCATCGCCTGCGCCGAGGCCCTGGTGGCCGCCGACCTGGCGCCGGGCGCGCAGGCCTGGTTCCTCGCCGGACACCGCTCCACCGAGCCGGCCCAGGCGCACGCGCTCGACGCGCTCGGCCTGGAGCCCCTCCTCGACCTCGGAATGCGGCTGGGGGAGGGGTCCGGCGCCATGGCTGCCGTACCGCTCGTGCGCTCGGCTGCCCTGCTCGTGCGGGAGATGGCCCTCCTCACCGATCTCGTCGGTCAATGATCCAGCGACTCAGCAGAACCGCGCCTCGGTCATGATGCTGTCGTGACCGCCCTGCCGCCCCTCGCCGCGCTGCTCGAGCGGGCGCACGTCGTCGCGATCCCGATGCGAGTGCGCTTCCGCGGCATCGACATCCGAGAGGCGGTGGTCTTCGAGGGGCCCGCCGGCTGGGGCGAGTTCGCCCCCTTCCCCGAGTACGGCGACGAGGAGTCCGCCCGCTGGCTGGCCGCCGGGATCGAGGAGGCGTATGCCGCTCGGCCGGCTCCCGTGCGCGACGCGGTGCCGGTCAACGCCACGGTCCCGGCCGTGCCGCCCGAGCGGGTTCCCGAGGTGCTCTCCCGCTTCGAGGGCTGCACGACGGCCAAGGTCAAGGTGGCCGAACGGGGGCAGACGATCCGCGATGACCTGAACCGCCTGGCCGCGGTGCGCGACGCGATGGGTCCGCACGCGCTGATCCGCATCGACGCCAACGGAGCCTGGGACGTCCCGACGGCCACGGAGGCACTCAGGAGGTCAGCGGCATACGGCATCGAATACGCGGAGCAGCCCTGCGCCTCCGTCGACGAGCTGGCTGACCTGCGAGTTGCCTTGGCCCGCAATTCGATCGACGTACCGATCGCTGCCGACGAGTCGATCCGCAAGGCGGAGGACCCGCTCCTCGTCGCGCGCAAGGGCGCCGCCGACCTCATCGTCGTCAAGGTGGCGCCGCTCGGCGGCATTCTGCGTGCGTTGGAGATCGTGGACGAGTGCGGGCTGCCCGCGGTCGTCTCATCGGCGCTCGACACGAGCATCGGGATCTCCGCCGGCGTCGCGCTCGCGGCGGCGCTCCCGACTCTTGAGCACGCCTGCGGGCTGGGCACCGTGGGACTGTTCGTGCGCGACGTCGCCGCCGAGCCGATGCGTCCCGAGGCCGGCGCGCTCCGAGCGCGACGGGTCGTCGCCGACCCCGGGGCGCTCACCGCCCTCGCCGCACCGGTCGAGCGCCAGCAATGGTGGCGGGAGCGGGTGGCCCGATGCCATGCGCTGCTCGATCGCGCCGGAGTGCAGCGATGATCCAGGCCTGCCTCAACGGCGACCGCCATCCGCGTGCCCACCCTCGGCTGCCGGTCACTCCCGATGCCGTGGCGCGGGCGACCCGGGACGTCGTCGAGTGCGGCGCGTTCATGGTGCACGTCCATCCCCGTGACGAGCACGGGCTCGAGTCGCTCGCCGTCGAGCACGTGGTCGGCGCCGTCGGCGCGATCCGCGACCTCGTGCCCGACGTGCGGGTCAGCGTCTCGACTCGGGACGGCATTGCGACGGA
>DASUQN010000533.1:0-3617 GCA_036280515.1 Intrasporangium sp.
CGACATCTGGTTCGGACAACTTCGAGAGGCGGCCGAGATGGCCGGTCCCGACCCCGCCGACCAGCTCGTGGGGATGTTCGACGCGCTCCTGACCGCATGCCGCCGCGATGGCTACCGGGGGTGCGCCTTCATCAACGCGGCGGCCGAGTCCGTCCCCGGTACTCCCGTCCACGCTCGCACCGTCGTGCACAAGCTGGCCGTGCTGCAGTGGGTGACCGACCTAGCCCGGGAGGCCGGCGCCGCTGACCCGGACGCGCTCGCGCGCTCGCTCACCCTGCTGCTCGACGGCGGGCTGGCGAGCGGATCGGTCGACGCAGAGCCCGACGCGCCGGCCGTCGCCAAGGCCTCCGCCCGGGCGCTCGTCGCAGTGGCCACCCGCGACGCTGCCTGAGCGGGCGGGGTTCAGCGGCGGCGGGCTGACGTCACACGCGGACGACCGGTGAGATCCGCGTGGTCCTCGGCGCCCTCCCACTGACCCGCACGTCCCAGCGCCGCAGGCAGGGACTCCCCCTGTGAGTCCGCATGCTCCATGAGCAGCAGGCCGCCCGACCGGAGCAGGGCGGCCGCCGTCCTCGCCACCGCCGCGGGGGTCGCCAGCCCGTCCTCACTGCCGCCGTAGAGCGCCAGCTCGGGATCGTGGTCTCGCACCTCCGGGTCCAGCGGCACAGCCCCGACCGGGATGTAGGGCGGGTTGACCGTGACGATGTCGACCGTCCCCTCCCAGTCGGGGAAGGCTGGCTCCGTCGCGTCGCCCTGCACGACCCCGACGTCGAGGCCCAGCCGCTCACGGTTCGCCGCCGCCCACGCGACGGCGTGCTCCGACAGCTCGAGCGAGCGCACCGTGACCTCGGGTCGTTCGTGCTTGAGCGCGAAGGCGATCGCCCCCGACCCGGCACACAAGTCAACCAGCCGTATGCCGCTGGGCCGGGTCCCTGACAGCCGGTCGACCTCCGCGAGGGCGAGGTCCACGAGCACCTCGGTCTCTGGGCGTGGCACGAAGACCCCAGGCCCGACGTGGAGGGTGAGCGTGCGGAAGTGGGCCCGTCCGGTGAGGTGCTGGAGCGGGACGCGGCGGGCGCGCTCGGCGAGCACAGCGGCATACGCCGGCTCGAAGGTGGCTGGGAGGACACCCCCGACGATCATCAGCCGGCGGACCTCGGCGGCGTGCGTGCCGAGCACGTGCGCGGCGAGCTCCACCGCGTCGACCTCCGGTGACGCGATGCCGGCCTCGCGAAGGCGCGCCGTCCCGCTGCGGACCGCCGCGCGGAGGTCGGTCACGGCCCTGCCAGCGCGGCGAGCTTGGCCGCCTCGTCGGCGTCGAGGGCGGACTGGACGACCGGGTCGAGGTCGCCGTCGAGCACCGCGTCGAGGTTGTGGGCCTTGAACCCCGTGCGGTGGTCCGAGATCCGGTTCTCCGGGAAGTTGTAGGTGCGGATCCGTTCGCTGCGGTCGACCGTGCGGACCTGGCTGCGGCGGGCGGCACTCGCCTCGGCGTCGGCCTCATCCTTGGCGATCTGGTGCAGGCGGGCGCGCAGGACGCGCAGGGCCGCGTCCTTGTTCTGCAGCTGGGACTTCTCGTTCTGGCAGGAGACGACCAGCCCGGTCGGCAGGTGCGTGATCCGGACCGCCGAGTCCGTCGTGTTGACGCTCTGCCCGCCGGGACCGGAGCTGCGGTAGACGTCGATCCGCAGGTCGTTGGGGTCGATCGTCACCTCGACCTCCTCGGCCTCCGGCATGACGAGGACCCCGGCCGCACTCGTGTGGATGCGGCCCTGGCTCTCGGTGACGGGGACGCGCTGGACCCGGTGGACGCCGCCCTCGTACTTGAGGCGCGCCCACGGACCCTCGTCCTGGCCGACCCGGCCGCGGGCCCTGATGGAGACGCGGACGTCCTTGTAGCCGCCGAGGTCGGACTCGGTCGCATCCTCGATCTGCGTGCGCCACCCACGGCGCTCGGCGTAGCGGAGGTACATCCGGAGCAGGTCACCGGCGAAGAGAGCCGACTCGTCGCCGCCCTCGCCCGCCTTGACCTCGAGGAGGACGTCGCGGTCGTCGTCCGGGTCACGCGGGATGAGCTGGCGGCGCAGCTGTTCCTCGGTGGCTTCGAGGACCTGCTCGAGGGCGGGGATCTCTTCCGCGAAGGCCGGGTCCTCGGCCGCGAGCTCGCGAGCAGCCCCCAGGTCGTCACGGGCCGCCTGCCACGCCCGGGCCGCCGCGACGCTGGGCCCCAGTGCGGCGTAGCGCTTGTTCAGCGCCCGGACGAGGTCGTGGTCGGTGTGGATGTCCGGGTCGGCGAGGCGCGCCTCGAGGTCGGAGTACTCGTCGAGGATCGCCTGGACTGACTCACGCACGGTGCCTCACCTTCGTCTCCGGACGTTGCCGTGAAAAACGCCGGCCCCCGACGACCGAAGTCGTGGGAGCCGGCGAGCGGGAGACCTACTTGGCGGCCTTCTTGCCGTAACGAGCCTCGAACCGCGCCACGCGGCCACCGGTGTCGAGGATCTTCTGCTTGCCCGTGTAGAACGGGTGGCACTGCGAGCAGACGTCGGCGTGGATGACGCCGTTCTTCGCGGTGCTGCGGGTCGTGAACGTGTTGCCACAGGTGCAGGTCACCTGGGTCTCCACGTAGGTGGGGTGAAGGTCCTTCTTCAACGTGATCTCCTCGAGATGAGTGGCCGGGTCGGCTGCAGACGTGCAGTCATGCCAGTGATGCCGTGAACCGGTCCAAAGGAAGAGTGTGCCAGACGTGGCGCACGACTCCCAAAACGCCGGGCCCCGCCCACGCATTCCCGCCTCGCCCGGGCTGTGTGGTGCCGAGCCACCGCCAGGATGTTCGTCTGGCACTGCGCCTCGCCCCTGACAGGTTCATGGCGCAGGTCGTTGAGGGACACCGGAGGCTTCGTGCTGCCTGACCGGCCTCAGAACAGTGGTGCCAGACGAACGGCGGACTGTTCGTCTGGCACCACTGAAGGCGGGGACAACCTGCGCCTCAGTCGTCGTCGAGCCTGGCGCTGCTCGTCTGCTGGACCTTGGTGAGGAACTCGTAGTTCGTCTTCGTCTTCTTGAGCCGGTCGAGGAGCAGCTCAATGGCCTGCGGCGTGTCGAGGCCGCCGAGGACGCGACGCAGCTTCCAGACGATCTTCAGCTCCTCGCTGGCGAGCAGGAGCTCCTCGCGGCGCGTGCCGGACGCGTTGATGTCCACTGCCGGGAAGATCCGCCGGTTGGCGAGCTGACGGTCGAGCTTGAGCTCCATGTTGCCGGTGCCCTTGAACTCCTCGAAGATCACCTCGTCCATCTTCGAGCCCGTCTCGACGAGCGCCGTCGCGAGGATCGTGAGGGAGCCGCCGTTCTCGATGTTGCGCGCGGCGCCGAAGAACTTCTTCGGCGGGTAGAGCGCGGCCGAGTCGACGCCACCAGACAGGATCCGGCCACTTGCGGGCGCTGAGAGGTTGTAGGCGCGACCGAGCTTGGTGATCGAGTCGAGGAGGACGACGACGTCGTGCCCGAGCTCGACGAGTCGCTTGGCCCGCTCGATGGCGAGCTCGGCGACCGTGGTGTGGTCGTCCGCCGGCCGGTCGAAGGTCGAGGCGATGACCTCCCCCTTGACCGCGCGCTGC
>DASUQN010000534.1:0-2529 GCA_036280515.1 Intrasporangium sp.
GAGCGCGGCATCTCCTACTGGCGCAAGAACTACAGGACGTCCATCGAGGGCGCGGACACCGCGGCCCTCTCCCGCGAGTACGTCTACTACGACCCGATCTACGCCCTGCCGGAGTCCGGCCAGCAGTGGTGGCGCGACGCGGTCGACCACGACTCGGTCCTGGCCGCCGCGGGCGCGCGAGCTGCCGCGAGCCGAGCCACCGCCGAGTCCCAGCTGGTCTGACGCGGCTGACCTGCCATCTGCTCGGGCCCTGGGCGGCGGCCACGTTCCCGTCCGCGTCACCCCTAGACTGCGCTCGTGACCGCCAAGCCCCCCGCCCGCACCCGGATGCCTCGCGCCGAGCGCGAGACGCAGATGCTCGAGGTGGCAGAGCGGGTCTTCGGCGCACGCGGGTTCCAGGCGACGACGATGGACGAGATCGCCGAGCAGGTCGGGGTGACCAAGCCGCTCATCTACGACTACTTCGGCTCGAAGGAGGGGCTGCTCGCGGCCACCATCGAGCGGGCGCGACACCAGCTCCTCGCCGCGGTCATCACGGCGTGGGAGTCGAACCCTGACGCGTCGCCGCGCCGTCGCGTCCGGGAGGTCATCACCGCCTTCTTCGTCTTCATCGACGAGCACGACCGGGGCTTTGCGCTCCTGCGCACCGAGGGCTCTCTCATCGGCGAGGCGGCCGCGTCGGTGGAGCGCATCAGGCAGCAGACCGCCAAGGCGCTCGCCGAGGGCATCACGATGATGCCGGACTTCGCCGAGCTGCCTCCGCGACGCCTCGTGCCGCTCGTCGAAGTCATCATCGGAGGCATCGAGCGGCTCGCGGTCTACCGCAGTGAAAGCCCCGGCATGTCGGCGCAGGAGGCGGCCGAGCTCGTCGTCACGACCACCTGGGACGGCCTGGCCTCGCTCGCCAGGGCCTGAGCCGCATGGCTCGCTCACCGAGGAAGGGCGGCCAGCGGTCCGTGGCCGGGCCCACCACGCCCGCGACGCTCGCCCTGGACGCACTGGGCATCGCCTACACAGGGCACACCTACGAGCACGACCCCGCTGCGAGCGGCTACGGGGACGAGGCCGCCCGTGAGCTCGGCGTCCCTGCGGACCGCATCTTCAAGACCCTGCTCGTCGACACCGGCGACGGCCTCGCCGTGGCGATCGTCCCAGTGGCTGGTCAGCTCGACCTCAAGGGGACGGCGGCAGCATTGGGGGTCAAGGCGGTTCGCATGGCGGACCCAGCCGACGCCGCACGGAGCACCGGGTACGTCCTGGGCGGCATCTCCCCGATCGGCCAGCGCCGGAGGCTCCCTACCGTGGTCGACGACTCGGCATCCGGCCACGACACCGTGTACGTCTCGGGCGGTCGTCGAGGCTTCCAGGTCGAGCTGGCCCCCGATGACCTGGTCCGGTCCACAGCTGGTTCGTACGCCGCCATCGGACGGTGCTGACACACCTCCGCAACACGCCTGGCTCCTCGAAACTCACCACTGTTGCTACAGGGGCCGGTTTGGAGGCGCCGGGCGTGTTGCGTTGGTGGAGTGTCGATCACAGTCAGAGGGTCAGGCCTTCGGCGGCCGCTCGGCAGCACTGCTGCGACCCTCCCAGGGCGTCGACAGGACGACCGTGGTCCGCGTGGAGACACTGGCCGCGGTTCGGATCCGGGCGAGCAGGTCCTCCAGAGCCCCGGGCGTCGAGGTGCGCACCTTGAGGATGTAGCTCTCGACGCCGGCGACCGAGTAGCAGGCCTCGATCTCGCCGATGTCCCTGAGCCGCTCCGGCACGTCGTCAGGGGCGCTCGGGTCGAACGGCGTGACGGAGATGAGGGCAGTGAGTGGGAGCGACAGGGCTTCTGGCGACACGGTCGCGGAGTAGCCGGTGATGACGCCGCGTTCCTCGAGTCGCCGGACCCGCTGGTGCACCGCGGACGTGGACAGGCCGGTCGCCCGGCCCAGGTCCGTGAAGCTCATGCGCCCGTCGGCCAGGAGCAGCCCGACGAGCCGACGGTCGAGGTCTTCCATGCTCGAAACCCTAATCGAGCGGCACGAGCGGCGAAGGCAGGTCAGCAGGCCAACCGCAAGCTTCGTCTCCTCGCGGACGAGGTGGCCGCCACGGGATACGTGAGCCAGCTACCGAGCGCCTCGGTCTGGGTTCCGACTCCCGCGAGCCGCGGTGCCCCCGCTCTGTCGTGCAGTTCCGGGCCCTACTCTCGGTACATGCCGCCGACAGCTGACAAGTTGCTCTTGCTTGACTCCGCCTCGCTCTACTTTCGGGCATTCTTCGGCGTCCCAGAGGTCATCGGACCGAGCGGCGTCCCGACCAACGCCGTCCGGGGCCTGCTCGACATGATCGCCACCCTGGTGGAGCGCTCGCACCCGTCGCACCTCGCGGCCTGCTGGGACAACGACTGGAGGCCCGCCTTCCGGGTCGAGGCGATCCCGACGTACAAGACCCACCGCGTCGCCGGCACGGTCGACGGAGTCGTCGAGGAGCAGGTGCCCGACGCCCTGGCCGTGCAGGTGCCGATCATCGTCGACGCACTCA
>DASUQN010000535.1:0-6378 GCA_036280515.1 Intrasporangium sp.
CGGGTGAGCTCGCCGAGACCACGAGGGACATCGGCCCCTTCGACCTCATCCTCGACATCGGCGGCAACCGATCGGTGCGCAGCCTGCGCCGACTGCTGACCCCGCGCGGCACCCTCCTCATCGTCGGGGGAGAGGCGGCCACCGGACGCATGCTCTCCGGCATTCAGCGGATGGTGGGCGGCGCGCTGCTCTCGCCGCTGGTCCGGCATCGCATGCCCTTCTTCATCGCCAGCGACAAGGCGGCTCCACTCCAGTCGCTGCTCGGCCTCGTCCACCGCGGGCTGGTCCGGCCGGTCGTCGACGAGGTCTTCGAGCTCGCCGATGCCGCCAAGGCGATCCGCTACCTCGAGGAGGGCCGCACTCGCGGGAAGGTCATCGTGCGGGTCGACTGACCCCTCAACGACCTCGGACGGAGGGTGTGCGCCAACCCGTAGGGTTGGGTCGTCGAGAACGCAGGGTTGAAGGAGGGCCGCCGATGGCAAGCACCGCTTCGGCAAGGGCTCCCCTGAGCCGTGAGCGGGTCTTCCGGTCCGCCGTCGACCTCGTGGACGCGGACGGCCTCGGCGCGCTGACGATGCGCCGTCTCGCCGAGGCCCTCGGCGTCGAGGCGATGTCGCTCTACCACCACGTGCCCAACAAGGAGGCGGTACTCGACGGCGTCGTCGAGGTCATCGTGGGAGAGATCCTCGACGCCGTGTCCGACTTGGACACCTCCCGGGCCGAGACTGACTGGGCCGCAGTGATGCGCGAGCGCGTCCTCGCCGCCCGCGAGGTCCTGCTCCGTCACCCGTGGGCGCCGGAGGTCATCGAGTCACGCAGGGCGATGATCCCTTCGGTGGTGCACTACTACGAGGGCGTGCTCGCCATCCTCCGCCGAGGGGGGTTCTCCTACGACCTCGCCCACCATGCGCTCCATGCCCTGGGCAGCCGGGTTCTCGGCTTCACCCAGGAGCTCTTCGAACCGGACACTCCGGAGGGAGACGAAGCGAACGAGGAGACGTTCCGGCAGCTGGCCGAGCAGCTGCCGAACCTCGTCGGCATGCTGTCCTCAGTCAGCCATGACGCGGAGGACCCGACGCTGGGCTGGTGCGACGACCAGACCGAGTTCGAGTTCGGCCTCGACGTCCTGCTCGACGGCCTCGAGCGCGCTCGATCCCGGCGCGGCAGCTGAGGAGGAACTGGTGACCTCTGGTGATTTCCGCGGCGTCATCGTCACCGCCGCTGGCCCGCACATGCAAACAGTCCTGCGCGACCTTGCCCTGCCCACCTTTCAACGTTTCGCTGATCGCTGGGGCTACGAGCTGCTGGCCGAGGAGCTCGAGCACGACGGACGGGAAGCCAGCGAGACGGCCCAGCAGGCCAAGTGGACGAAGCTGACGCTCCTGCGCCAAGCTCTCGCGGACTACCCATGCGCCCTCTGGCTCGACGCCGACGTGCTCGTGGTTCGGTTCGACGAGGACATCGCGGACCACCTGCACCCCGAGCACTTCCAGGCCCTTGCCCTCGAGCAGGTCCCCTACGAGCACCGGGTCAATCCCAACACCGGGGTGTGGCTCCTGCGGTCCTGCCCCGAGGCGTTCGACTTCCTCGACGCCGTGGAGGAGGCCGGCCAACAGCCGGGTCCGTGGGCAGACCAGGGCGCGGTCCTGGCGGCGCTCGGCTGGCGGCGCGGAGACGACCGCTACCACTGGGCCGGGCCGGGCGAGGGCTCGTCCTTCCTGTCCCGGACGAGCTGGCTCCCGCCCGGCTGGAACCAGCCCTACGTCGACGGTCGTGACGCGGACGGCTGCTACAACTCCGATCCGGAGTCCTATGCGACCCGCCCGACCGTGCCGGACCCGTTCGTCGTCCACTTCATGGGCATGACCGTGGAGGCGAGGGCGGCCCACATGGCGAGGTACGCCGCCACGGTCCTTCCCTGAGGCCCAGCCGCCCACGTCGTGCACGGGGAGCGGAAGCCGGCCCAGCGGCATACGGCCTGACTTGTCTCACGCCTGATCCGCGGCTCGGGAGTTCGGAGCCCGCGAGGCCCAGTCCCGCCGACTCCGCTCGGATCCTGCTCCGCTGTGCGGAGCAGGATCCGAGTTCCCCGACATTCACAGGTGCGGCGCGGAGAGCCTGTGTCGCGTCGCTTGCTCAAGACACGCATGCCGTATGCCGCTGAGCTGGCTCCCAAGGCGAAGCGGGACATTCGGCCCTACCGAGGCTTGTGCACTGCTGGTCAACTGAGGCGAACGGGAGGTAACAATGGCCATCGATCAGCGCACCCTCACCACCGCGCGGGAGACGACATCTCGGGGCGCGGTTCACCTGTCCATCGCTCTTGCCGTCGTGGCCTTCGCCGCCGGCTGCCTCACCTTCCTGAGCGGTTTCCTGGTCGGACCCGAGGTCATGCAGGGCTCCGCGCGAGGCACGGCCCTGATGATGTTCCTCGTCGCCGCTCCCGTCCTGTTCCTTGCCGCAACGCGCACGCTCCAGGGGTCGACGAGGTGGCTCCTCGTGTGGGGCGGCATGACGATGTTCCTCGTCTACAACTCGTTCATGCTGCTGACCGCGACACCGATCAACCGGCTCTTCCTGCTCTACGTGGCGGCGTTCGGTCTCGCGGTGGCGACCCTGATTGCCGTTGCTCGCTCGGTTGACGCCGACGCTGTTGCGCAGAGGTGCGCCCCGGCGATGCGGGTTCGGCCCATTGCGGTGTATCTCGGTTCCACCGTCGTCCTCAACGCGCTCGCGTGGCTGGGCCGAATCGTGCCCGCCACCGTCAGCGACCGCATGCCCGATCTGGTCGACGGCATGGGGATCGCGACGGTGCCGACCTATCTGCAGGACCTGGCCCTCTGGCTGCCGCTGATCGCGGTTGGCGCGTGGCAGCTGTGGCACCGCCGGCCCTGGGGCTATGTCATCTCTGGCGCCACGCTCGCGTTCTGGACGCTGGAGGCTGCGACCGTGGCCGTCGACCAGTGGTTCGGGCACCGTGCCGACCCCTTGTCGGACATTGCCTCGGATGCTGTGGTCGTCCCCTTCGCGGTTCTGTCGGCGATCACCGCCGTGGTGCTCTGGGCCTTCCTCCGTCACGTGGCGGAGGATCCCGAATCTGCCGCACCGGGATCACCGGTGTGAGGGTCCGTCCTGCTCGGCTCCAGACCGCGTAGGCAGGGGGCGCCGTCCGGCCCCGGGCTTGGCGTCAGCGACAATGACGCGATGTCCATGTCCAGCCCTCCCCCGCGCACGATCCGGACTCCGCGGGAGATCTGGATCCTCGTCGGCGCGGCGTTCGTCATCGCCATCGGCTACGGGATCGTCTCGCCGGTCCTGCCGGCCTACGCCCGCTCCTTCGACGTCGGGGTCGCGGCAGCCTCCGTCATCGTCTCGGCCTTTGCCTTCTTCCGCCTCGTCTTCGCGCCCGTCGGCGGAGAGCTGGTCAGCCGGCTCGGGGAGCGGCCCGTCTACCTGGCCGGGCTGGTCATCGTCGCGATCTCCTCGTTCGCCACGGCCTTCGCCCAGTCGTATGTCCAGCTGCTCGTCTTCCGCGGGCTCGGCGGCATCGGGTCGACGATGTTCACCATCTCCGCGATGGCGCTGCTCGTCCGCCTGGCGCCGCCGAGCGCTCGCGGGCGGGTGTCCTCGACCTATGCGTCGGCCTTCCTCATCGGCGGGATGATCGGCCCGGTCCTCGGCGGCCTGCTCGCCGGCTGGGGCCTGCGGGCCCCGTTCATCGTGTATGCCGTCGCCCTGCTCATCGCGGCGGCGGTGGTGGCGATCGGGCTGGGCGGTGCCCGCCTGCAGCCGGTCGAGGAGCGGGCGAAGCGGGACGTCGTGACCCTGGCCGAGGCCTGGCAGTCGCCGGTGTACCGGGCCGTCCTCGCATCGGGCGTTGCGAACGGCTGGACGAACTTCGGCGTGCGCATGGCCGTGCTGCCACTCCTCGCCACCGCCGTGCTCGACCGGGCCTGGGTGGCGGGCGCAGCGCTCGCCATCGGCGCCGTCGGCACCGCGGTCACACTGCAGTTCTCGGGCAAGATGGCCGACCGGGTCGGGCGGCGCCCGCTCGTCATCGGTGGACTCGTCGTCATGGGGACGTCGATGGCGCTCCTGGCGTTCGCGCAGCACCCTGCCCTGTCGGTCGGCCTCGGGCTCGCTGTGCTGTTCGGCCTGTCGGCCCTCTCGGGCGTCGGGGCGGGCCTGGCCAACCCGGCCCAGCAGGCTGCCGTCGCCGACGTGATCGGCCACGAGCGGAACGGAGGCAGGGTCCTCTCGACCTTCCAGATGGCCCAGGACGGAGGCGCGATCGTCGGCCCGATCCTCGTCGGTCTGGTGGCTGACGCCTTCGGCTTCGGCGCAGCCTTCCTCGTCACGGGTCTCGTGTGTCTCGCCGGCGCCGTGCCCTGGCTGGCTGCGCCCGAGCCGCTGGTCCACCATGCGGCTCCGGTCGCCGGGGCTCGCAGCGACTCCTGAGCACTTTCCCGCGCTTCCGCTAAGCAGCCCACGCGACAATGAGGCCGAGCCATGCCACGCAGACAAGGAGCGCAAACGGTGCCCCGCGATCCCAACATCCCCGATGCGTTCGACGTCTACACGGTTGTCATCCTGCGGCGCCCGCCCGATGCGCCGGAGCTGTCCGACGAGGAGCTCGACGAGCTGCAGGTCCGCCACCTCGCCTACCGCGCCGAGCTGGGTCGGCGGGGCGTGCTGGTCGTCAACGGCCCCTTTGACGAGCAGAGCGATCCGTCCCATCGCGGGATGTCGATCTTCGCCTGCGATACTCCCGAAGCCGCGCGGCTGTCGGACGGCGACCCTTCCGTGGTGGCGGGGCGCCTGACGTACGACGTCATGGAGTGGTGGGTTCGCGCGGGCTCGCTCGCCTTCCCCTTCGCCGGCCGCCCGATTGGCGAGCGCCGCTCCATGCCTGACGGTTGAGCCAAGCCCCTCGGGTCCTCGGTGCCCTCGTCAGTGCCCCGACGACATCAGGTGCATCTGCGCCGCGCTGGCGGCAAGCTGACCCGCAGCCGCTGCCATCGTCACGGACGCCATGGGCTTCGGGTGAGCGGGGAGGTGGGCCATGTCTCCGGCGCAGAAGACGCCCGGCAGGCTCGAGCGCCCGAACTCGTCGATGCGGACACAGCCGGATGGGTTGAGCTCGAGTCCCAGGCGCTCGGCGAACGGCGCCGACTGGTGGAAGGTCGCGGCCACGAAGATGGCCGCCACCTGCTCGTCGTCCCCCTCGGTGAACCGCACGCGGACGCCGCCGTCGCGCCGCTCCAGCCCGAGCACCTTCTCACTCCGGACGGCTGCTGGGCTCGGACAACCCTCGGACAGGTTCTCTCCGTGAGTGAGGACCAGCAGCTCGGACGCGATCGGTCCGAGCAGGGCCGAGAGATGAGGTGCCGCTTCGGCCCCGAGGATCGCGATGCGCTGTCCGCTGAACTCGTGCCCGTGGCAGAACGGGCAGTGCGCCGCGAGGTCGCCCCACAGCTCATCGAGCCCATCGATGGCGGGCAGTTCGTCACGGACGCCGGTCGCGAGAACGAGCGCTTCGGCCGTCAGCACCGAGTCGTCGGCGAGCACGAGGCGGAAGCCACCGTCGGCCTCCAGGACGTCGGTCACCCTCACATCCCGCACGGTGATGGTGTCGTAGGCCGCCAGCTGTCGACGCGCGGCGGCGCGGAACTTGGCAGGTGGGGTGCCGTCGTTGGCGACGACGTTGTGCATGTGGCGGGCCCTTGCGTTCCGGTACGTGCCGTCGTCGAGCAGGACGGCGTCGCGATGGATCCGTCCGAGCGTCAGCGCTGCCTGCAGGCCGGCGGGTCCACCGCCGATGATCGCAACGTCGGTCCGGCTGATCTGGTGCTGCGTTCGCTCCATGTCGGGATCTCCTCTTGACGGTCTGGTCCGTGTCGCGACCAGCGTGTACCTTCATGTCAACATGAAGGCAAGAGCGACGTCAGTGCACTGGACCATCGGGGAGCTGGCCAGCCGGTTCGACCTGCCCACGAACGTGCTGCGCCACTGGGAGTCCTTGGGCCTGATCACTCCGGAACGCGACGCCTCCGGCTACCGTCGTTACGGCCGTCAGGACCTGGTCCGCGTCGCCGTCATCCTGAGGAACCAGGCGGCCGGCATGTCGCTGGAGCAGATCGGTGTCCTCCTCGACGCGGAGGCACGTGGGCGGCACGACGTGCTGGAGGCGCACCTTCGGGACCTCGACGAGCGGGCCAAGAGCATCGAACGCTCGCGCGCCATGACCGAACACGCCCTACGCTGCCGGGCACATGACATTGCCGCCTGCCCGCGTTTCGCCGCCTTCGTCGACGACCTCGTCGACGGCCGAACGCCAACCCTCCCGGACGATCTGCCCCCGTTGCGCTGGAAGGGAGC
>DASUQN010000536.1:0-3729 GCA_036280515.1 Intrasporangium sp.
TACGTCCTGATTTGCCCACGTCCCGGACCAAGGCGGCGATGATCGCTGGACCGAAGGACTCGGCCCGGTCGCGATCAGCATGCAGATGCTCCAGCGGCACCATTCAAGTACGAGTCAGGCCGTGGAGCCCAACCTCAACCGACTGGCGCCGCCGACCCGTCCGTCGAGCCTGTGACGCTCGGTGTGGCGCTCGCGTCATCTGGTCTGGAGCTGAACCACGCAGTGATCCCTGCGAGCACCGCGACGATGACGAGCAGCAGGTTCCAGAAGGTGGGCAGGGCCGTGACGAACAGGACCACGACCGCGACGATCGTCACCGCCAGGGAGACGACGAACGTGTGCTGCCAGGCCATCGCCCCGCCCCACGCCACCTCGCTCGTGTGGCGGACCTGCCGGCGCAGCGCGGTCGCACGTGTCCCGTTGCCCGACACGAGCGCCACGACCAGAGCGATCAGGGCGACCCAGCCGACGACCCGCAGGATCGTGCGGAGCCGGTCCGTGACGATGGTGACCATCGCCTGCGCGGCCGCGCGTACGTCCTGACGGAGGTTGTCGACGGCGTAGTCCTGGCCCACTCTGACGGCCGTCAGGGTGATGAGCATCGCCACCACGATGCCGGCCATCGTGAAGAGCGTGGCTCGCAACCGCCGCCGCGAGAAGAAGATGCCGAGCGCCAGCAGGGTGATCGTCATGATGAGCAGGAGCACCGGGATGCCCCTGACCAGCCGGTAGGCGTCCTGGGCCCTCTCGATTCGGGTGCCGTCCCCGACCACCACCTGGGCGTCGATGTCCGGGATCCTGTCGGCGCCGGGCACACCAGCGTTGACGAGCTGCGCGCGCAGCGGCCCCGAGATCGCCGAGAGGTTGAGCACTAGCTGCCCGCTCTCGTTCTGCTGGAGGGCCGACGTCTCCCCGTTGAGCAGGCGCAGGAGCTGGGTGTGGACGACTCGGTTGGCGTCGGTCCACACGTTTGCGAAGGTCTCGCTCGAGACCACGTCGCCGACGACGCGGTGCACGAGGCTCGTGGTCTGCTCCCTGATCGGGGAGGCGATCAGCCCCACTGCGGCGGCGATCTGTGGTGGCACCCCACGGTCGATGAGGGCGTCGGTCGCCTCTTGTGCGAGGTTGAGGCTCTGGACGCGGGCCATGACGCGGTCGGTGACCTGGTCGGTGACGGCGGCCTGCACCTGGGGATCCGACGCGAGGGGTCCCACAGCGGCGACGTACCTGTCCGTGTCGGTCAGTGTGCCCCGCACCCACCACGAGACGGCAGTGACGGGGACAAGGATGACGCCGAGCACGAGGAGGACTGCGGCCGCCGCGGCCCGCCAAGGATTGGGCCGCGGCGGTGCGGCCGCGACGGTGGGTGCCGCGGCCCCTGCGGTTGCAGGGCTGGCAACCGCGGGGCTTGTGGCTGCTGGGTTCGCGCCCTCAGGCCCGGCGTCCGGGCCGCTGGCGGCCGTGCGCTCCACGGGCATGGGGACTGTCTGATCGCTGTGCTCGGACATGCGCCCAGCGTGTGCGCCTCCCTCGCGGGTGTCGTCACCCTTGTGAGGTGAACCTCGGGCGCGTCAGAGCTCGGCGCGCAGGATCGACGCCGCGCCGGCCATGGCGCGCATCTTGCCCTCTGCACTCGCGCGAGGCAGGTACTTCATCCCGCAGTCGGTGGCGATGGTGATCCGTTCCGGCGCGGTGTAGGCGAAGGCTCGGCGTACCCGGTCGGCAACCAGCTGGGCTGACTCGACCTCGTGGTCGGACAGGTTGATGACGCCCAGGATGATGGCCTTCTCGTTGAGGTCCGTCAGGACGCCGAGGTCGAGACCAGACTGTGCGGTCTCGATCGAGATCTGGTCGGCCGAGCAGCCGGCCAGCTCGGGCAGGAACGAGTATCCCTCCGGTCGTTCGTGGATGATCGCGGCGTACCCGAAGCAGATGTGGACGGCGGTGGTGCCGGTGACACCGTCGAGCGCGGCGTTGAGCGCGGTCAGGCCGTACTCGCGGGCCGCCTCGGGCCGCGCCTGCATGTACGGCTCGTCGATCTGGACCACATCGGCGCCGGCGGCGTGCAGGTCCTTGATCTCGGCGTTGACGGCGGCGGCGTACGCCAGCGCAGCCGACTCGAGGTCAGGGTAGTGCTCGTTCTGGGCCTGCTGCGACATCGTGAACGGTCCGGGCACGGTCGTCTTGACCGGGTGGTCGGTGTTCGCCTTGAGGAACTGCACGTCGCGGACCCCGACTGATCGCGGCCGGACGATCGGGCCGGTGATCCGCGGCACCGGGTTGGGATGCCCGCTGCGATCAAGGGCTGTCCCGGGGTTGTCGACATCGACGCCCTCCAAGGCGGTGGCGAAGTGGTTGCTGTACGACTCGCGCCGCATCTCACCATCGGTGATGATGTCCAGGCCCGCCTGCTCCTGGGCGCGGATGGCCAGCACCGTGGCGTCGTCCTGCGCCTGCTCGAGGTACTCCGCCTCGACCCGCCACAGCTCTTTCGCCCGCACCCGCGGGGGAAAGCGGCCAGCGAGCCTGGCCCGGTCGATCAGCCAGTCCGGCTGTGCGTAGCTGCCCACCAGCGAGGTCGGCAGGATCGGCAGCGGGGATGATGTCGCAGTCACTCTCGTAACTCTAGAACCGTCGCGGCCCGTGCGGGAGCCAGACAGCTCCCCTCGCGGGCGCGAACAGTGACCGACGGAACGTAGGCTCGGGATGCCAACTGGCTCCTGACCAGCACGCCGAGGAGGCTCCGTGTCTCACACACCATCCCGAATCCTGTCGATTCTGCCGAGCTCGGGTCGCACCGCCCTGGGCGCGACCGTCGCCGGCGGTGTGCTGACCGGTCTCGCCTCGGCTCCTGAGCGCATGAGCCGGCTTTTTCGGCACCGCTTCCCCATGGTGGCTGTCACCGGAATGACAGGCGTCGGTAAGAGCCAGCTCGTTGACCGCCTCACGCGTCGCGCCTCCGGCGACGGCCTAGCGGAGGTGGGCTCAGCGGTGATGGAGCGTCGCACCCGCCGCTCTCCTCGGCTGCAGGGCTTCCGCTTCCTGGTGGTGCCGGGCGACAACGCGGCAACGCGGCTCGGTGCCCTCGACGAGGTCTTCCATGACGAGCCGGTCGACGGCGTGATCCATGTGGTCGCCAACGGCTACGCCACGCCGAGGCGGACCGCAGGCACCACCGGCACGGCGACCGCGACCCGCGAGGAGCAGCTCGCCGCGGAGCTCGAGGACTGGACGATCACCTCGCACCGGATCGCCTCGATGGCCGTACGCCGGCACAAGCCGATCTGGCTCGTGATTGCCGTGACGAAGACCGACCTGTACCCCGATGAGGTGGACGAGGTGGTGCACCACTACTCGCCGGGGAGTGGCTCCCCGTTCGGTGACAAGGTCGACGCCCTGCGGGCCCTGGCAGGCGGGGCGAAGCTCTCGATAGACGTTCTCCCGGTGTCCAGTCAGGGCGGCGACCGCAAGTCGCCGATGTCGGCCAAGCGTGCCAGCGCCATGGTGGATGCCCTCGCGGCCCGCCTGGCTCAGCTGAGCGGTCACGCCTGAGTGTCGGAAACGCCGGCCGGACTCCACAGGGACCGGCCGGCGTTTCCGGAGGTGAATGGCGGTGGCGGTGGGATTTGAACCCACGGTGGAGTTGCCCCCACACACGCTTTCGAGGCGTGCTCCTTAGGCCGCTCGGACACGCCACCGCCGAGAACCATACCGGAGCGTCCCGGTGGC
>DASUQN010000537.1:0-2119 GCA_036280515.1 Intrasporangium sp.
TGGAAACCCTCACGCTGGTACTCGATCAGCGGGTCGCGCTGGGCCATCGCACGCAGCCCGATCCCCTCTTGGAGGTAGTCCATCTCGTAGAGGTGCTCGCGCCACTTGCGGTCCAGGACGGAGAGCACGACACGGCGTTCGACCTCTCGCATCGTGGCGGCTCCCAGCGCCTCCTCGCGCTGGTCGTAGGCGTGGTGCGCATCCGACATCAGCTGCTCCCGGAGCAGCTCTGCGTTGATGCCGTTCCGGCCGCCCGCGAGGTCCTCGAGCTCCTCGATCGTGATGCCAACGGGATACACCTGACGCAGGGCCTCCCAGAGTCGCTCGAGGTCCCAGTCCCCAGGGAATCCATCGGCGGTCGCGGCGTCGACATAGCCGCCGACGACGTCGTTGACGAACATCCGCAGCTGCTCGTGCAGGTCCTGCCCCTGGAGGACGGCGCGTCGCTCCTCGTAGATGACCTGGCGCTGTCGGTTCATCACGTCGTCGTACTTGAGGACGTTCTTGCGGATCTCGTAGTTCTGGGCCTCGACGGCGCCCTGCGCCTTCTGGATCGAGTTCGTCACCATCTTCGACTCGATCGGCTGGTCGTCCTCCATCCCGGCAGAGACCATGAACCGGTCGACCAGGGCCGCGTTGAACAGCCGCATCAGGTCGTCCTGCAACGAGAGGTAGAACCGCGACTCGCCGGGGTCGCCCTGGCGACCGGACCGACCACGCAGCTGGTTGTCGATGCGGCGAGACTCGTGCCGCTCCGTGCCGAGCACATAGAGCCCGCCGATGGCGGTGACCTCGTCGTGCTCGGCCGCAACCGCGGCCTCGGCGCCCGCCAGCGCCTCGTCCCACGCCGCCTCGTACTCCTCCGGGGTCTCCACGGGGTCGAGGCCGCGGCGCCTGAGCTCAGCGACCGCGCGGAACTCCGGGTTGCCTCCGAGCATGATGTCGGTGCCTCGACCGGCCATGTTGGTCGCGACGGTCACGGAGCGCTTGCGGCCTGCCTCGGCGACGATGGCCGCCTCGCGCTCGTGCTGCTTGGCGTTGAGGACCTCGTGCTTGATGCCCTGCTTCTTCAGCTGCTGGGAGAGGTACTCGCTCTTCTCGACTGACGTCGTGCCGACGAGGACGGGCTGCCCGAGCGTGTGCCGCTCGACGATGTCGTCGACGACCGCGTTGAACTTCGCGACCTCGGTGCGGTAGACGAGGTCGGCCTGGTCCTTCCGGATCATCGGCATGTTCGTGGGGATCGGGATGACACCGAGCTTGTAGATCGAGTTGAGCTCGGCTGCCTCGGTCTGGGCGGTGCCGGTCATGCCCGAGAGCTTCTCGTACATGCGGAAGTAGTTCTGGAGGGTGATCGTCGCGAGCGTCTGGTTCTCGTTCTTGATCTCGACGCCCTCCTTCGCCTCGATCGCCTGGTGCATGCCCTCGTTGTAGCGGCGCCCCGGGAGCATGCGGCCGGTGTGCTCGTCGACGATGAGGATCTCGCCGTTCATGACGACGTAGTCCTTGTCCCGCTTGAACAGCTCCTTGGCCTTGATGGAGTTGTTCAGGTAACCGATGAGCGGGGTGTTCACGGTGTCATAGAGGTTCTCGATGCCGAGCAGGTCCTCGACGCGGGCGATGCCGCTCTCGAGGACCCCGACGGTGCGCTTCTTCTCGTCGACCTCGTAGTCACCGCGGCCGTCCTCGCCCCGACCCAGGCGCGAGGCGATCCGGGCGAACTCGACGTACCACTTCGTCGCGATGTCGGCCGGACCCGAGATGATCAGGGGCGTGCGTGCCTCGTCGATGAGGATGGAGTCGACCTCGTCGACGATGGCGTAGTGGTGGCCGCGCTGGACGAGCTCCGCCGGCTCCCACGCCATGTTGTCGCGCAGGTAGTCGAAGCCGAACTCGTTGTTCGTGCCGTAGGTGATGTCCTTCGCGTACTCCGCGCGGCGCTGCTCGGGCGTCATGCTCGTGAGGATGCAGCCGGTCTCCATGCCAAGGGCCCGGTGGATGCGGCCCATGAGCTCGGACTGGTACTCGGCGAGGTAGTCGTTCACCGTGATGATGTGCACGCCCTTGCCGGTGAGCGCATTGAGGTAGGACGGGAGCGTCGCCACGAGGGTCTTGCCCT
>DASUQN010000538.1:0-5681 GCA_036280515.1 Intrasporangium sp.
TGGGCCATGGCCCTGAGCGACGTCGAGCTGTGCAGTTTCGACCACTCGGACCTCGGTGGCCTCGTGGCGCAGTACCCCGACATCGCGGTGCGGATGCTGCACGCGGTGACCAGCCGCCTCGACGCAGCCGAGCGGCTCATCGCAGACCTCACCTCCGCCGACGTCGAGGCACGCCTCGCCGGCTATCTGATGGGCCTGCCCGCGAACCACGAGGACGGGCGGCTCGTCGTGCGGCTTCCGTTGGCCAAGAAGGACATCGCCTCCCTGCTCGGCACGACGCCCGAGACGCTGAGCCGGAAGCTGGCCGCCTTCACAGACGCGGGCCTCATCACCGTCCGCGGCAGCGACGTCGTGATCACCGACCCGGCAGGGCTTGAGTCGGCCGCAGAGGCGGCGGTTTCCTGACGGGCCATCGAGCGATGGTCCACGAGCCGGACTCCGAGGCGGAGTCTCGCTCGCTCAGGCGGGCGCCGGGCCGTCGACGTTGATCGTCGGAGTGCCGTGGCCGCAGCGGACGATGACGGCGTGCGACGTGTCGTCGCCCGGGTTGGACTCGCGGTGGATGGCGCCGGCGGGCACGCGGACGAAGTCGCCGGGCCCGGCCTCGATGACTGCCTGCCCGCCGGGGCCCGACTCGAGCCGCATCCGACCCGACACGACGTAGATCGTCGTGTCGTGGTCGCCGTGGTGGTGCCAGCCGCTGATGGCTCCGCCCTCGGTGTCGACGGTGCCGGACCACATGCCCTCCGTGTGGAGCGCCACCTGCCGGGTCATGCCCGGGGTCGGGTCGCCGGGCCTCAGCTCGTCGGCGCCGACGCGGTCGCAGGGGAGAGCGGGGTCGTGCTCGGCCATGAGATCACCTCCGCTCGTTCCCCAGCGTACGCAGGTTCGCTGGTGCCGAAAGAAGAGGGGAAACCCTGACGAGGACCGGGGTCGACCCCAATGTCGCGCGGCTGCGATCGGGTCGAGGGTGGAGACATGGCCGCGGGAACCAGTCTCATGTATCAGGCGGTCTCACCAGCACCTCCTGCAGGTCCGAAGCCGAACTCGAAAGAGCGCCAACGCATGACCACCCAGACCTTGACGCCCGACGTGCGCCCAGACCTTCGCGTCCGCCGAGCGCTGCAGGTCGGAGTCTCTCTGACGGTCCTCGTTGCCCTGCTCGTCCTCGTCCTTCCATCGGTCACCGGCGCCTCCTGGGAGTCGGCGACCAACGCCCTTGCCTCCGTCTCGCTGTGGCAGCTCGCCGGTCTCACCGCCCTCTGGCTCATCGGGCTCTGGGCCTACTCCTTCGTCCTTGCGGCATCGTTGCCGGGCCTCACCAGGGGCCAGGGCTTCGTGTTGAACCTCGTCGGCAGCGGCGCCTCGAACCTCGTGCCCTTCGGCGGCGCCGTCGGTGTCGGCGTCACCTGGACCATGGCCAGGCAGTACGGCTTCACCCACCGCGCCATCGGCCTCTACACGGCCGTCACCGGCGTCTGGAACATCCTGGCCCGGCTCGCCCTGCCACTCGCCGGGCTCGTGGCGCTGCTCGTCGTCGGAGCCCGCGTCAGCGGCCCCGTGCTCGTGGCCGCCGGTCTTGGTGCAGCAGTCTGCGCTCTCGTCGTCGCTCTCGTCGTCGCCGCGCTCGCGAACGACCGCTTCGCCGCCCGCCTCTTCGCCGTCGTCGTCCGGGCGGCTGGCTCGATCGCCCGGCTCACCAACCGGCCCGAGCCCGAGGGCTTGGAGACCTCGCTGGCGAGCCAGCGGGTCAGCGCCGTCGAGCTGCTCAAACGCGGGCGCGGCGGACTCGTCGTCGGCATGCTCGCCTACCTCGTCCTCCAGGGCGTCCTCATGTGGGCCTGCCTCGCGGCCGTCGGCAGCGAGCTGGGCTGGGCCGAGGTGACTGCCGCCTACGCCTGTGGACGGATGCTGACGACGGTGGTCCTCACCCCCGGCGGCACCGGTTTCGCCGAGACCGGGACCGCCGCCGTGCTCATCGCGCTCGGCGGCGACCCGGTGGTCTCGGTCGCAGGCGTGCTGCTGTTCAGCTTCTTCACGTTCGTCTGCGAGATCCCCGGAGGGGCCGTGGCCTACCTGTGGCACCTCGGCGCCCGCGGCTGGCGGCGGCACCCCCAGTCCGGCCGGACGGTCAGCGAGTGCGCGGCTGGTTGAACCGGAGCATGTTGCCGGCCGGGTCCCGGAAGGCGCAGTCACGGACTCCGTAGGGCTGGTCGATCGGCTCCTGGAGGACTTCGCCGCCAGCTGCGCGGATGCGCTCGAAGGTGGCGTCGCAGTCGTCGGTGGAGAAGATGACGGCGCGCAGCAGTCCCTTGGCCAACAGCTCGGCCATGACCTCCCGATCCTTCGCAGAGGCGTTCGGGTCGGCGAGGGGCGGCTCGAGGACGATGGCGACGTCGGGCTGGGAGGGGGAGCCGACGGTGACCCAGCGCATCCCCTCGAAGGAGACGTCGTTGCGGACCTCGAGGCCGAGCACGTCGCGGTAGAAGGCGAGGGCCTTGTCGTGATCGTCGACGGCGATGAAGCAGGTCGAAAGCGTGATGTTCATGCGCTTCAACCTACGGTTGCGCGGCTGGTCTCGCTTCTCCGTTCCTGACGGGTCGGGTGTGGATCTTGGCGATGCACGGCGGGATGGCGGCACCGGCCTCGTGATCGCGTGCGCGGTAGGCGCTGGGGCTCTCGCCGACGAGCTCGGTGAACCGGGAGCTGAACGAGCCCAAGGAGGTACACCCGACGGCGAAGCACACGTCGGTCACCGACAGGTCACCGCGGCGCAGCAGCGCCTTGGCCCGCTCGATCCGGCGCGTCATGAGGTAGCTGTACGGGGTCTCGCCGAAGGCAGCGCGGAAGCTGCGCGAGAAGTGGCCGGGTGACATCAGCGCGACGCGTGCGAGGGCCGCCACGTCAAGGGGGCTGGCGTAGTCGCGGTCCATCGCGTCACGCGCGCGGCGCAACCGGACCAGATCGTCCAAGGTCACCGGACCACCATGCCACAGCCCGCCATTCCGGGACCTGGGTCCCCGTCTGGCGGCACCGTCGCCTGAATCCCCGCCATTCCGGCACCTGGGTCCCCATCTGGCGGGCTGTGGAGGAAGGCGTTTGGCCACCCCGGAGCGCGACGTGGCGCCGGCCTGTTCACCCGATCAGGTGCGATGTCTGGGTGGCTAGGCCGTGGTGATGCCCTTGCGCCCCTTGGCGAAGTACGTCAGGGGTCCGGCGAAGTTGACCGCGATGATCGCGGCCCACTTCGCCTTGCTGCCACTGATCTCACTCGCATTCCGTGTCGCGAGGTCGGCCCACGCCGTCGCGGCCAGCGCGAGCTGGACCGATCCAGCCATAAGGATGACCGCCTGCTGCGCAGTCGTCAGGTCCGACCACTTCTTCTTCGCCATCCGGACTCCCTCCAGAACTGGTCCCACCCTCATCCATCTTGCCTTGCCATATCCGGTCGCGCGCCAGCGCGGTGACGTGAAACGTTGGGCCAGTGAAGATCTCGAATGGATCAGCCGAGCTCGCCACCGAGGTCGTGGGGGAGGGGCCCGATGTGCTGTTGCTCCATGCCGGTGTCGCGGACCGCCGGGCCTGGCGGCCGCTGGTGGAACGACTCGCGCCCGGGCACCGCTGCGTCTCGTTCGACGCCCGTGGCCACGGCCAGACGACTTACCAATCGGAGCCCTTCTCGAGGGTGGGCGACGCCCTGGCCGTGTTCGACTCCCTCCGCTCGCGGGGTGCGGTCGTCATCGGGAACTCGATGGGGGGACGCACGGCCCTCGACCTCGCCCTCGACCACCCGGAGCGGACGACGGCACTGGTCCTCATCGCACCCGCGATCAGTGGCGCTCCGCAGGGTGAGGACTCACCCGAGGTCCAGGCCATCGACGAGCAGATGGGGGCCGCCGAGGAAGCTGGTGACCTCGACCTGCTCAACCGGCTCGAGGCGCGGTTCTGGCTCGACGGCATCAACGGTGGTCCGGAGGGACGCGTCGGTGGGCAGCCCCGTGAGCTGTTCCTCGACATGAACCGACAGGCGCTCGCCGCGGAGCCGACGGGGGACGAGGACCGGAGCACGAACGCCTGGGAGCGTCTCGAGCAGCTCACCGTACCGACCCTCGTCGTGGTCGGTGACCTCGACTACGACGTGTCCACGGCACATGCCCTGACGGCCGCGCAGCGTATCCCCGGTGCCCAGGTCCTGCGGCTGCCGGATGCCGCGCACCTGCCGGTTCTCGAGGAGAACGAGGCGTGCCTGCGGACCGTCACCGAGTTCGTCACCGGCCACCGTCCGTAGGGACGTGCACCCGGAGCACCCGGCTCTCGATCGTGGCCTCGAGCCACACGACGCCGCCGTGCTCATCACCGTCGACGTGGATGGTCAGGGGAGATTCGGTCTCGACGCGGACCGACGTCGCTGTCCCGTGGGCAAGCCCGGCGACGTCCCCCGGCCAGTGCAGCAGCCCCTTGAGGGCGATCGGCACCCAACCCACCACCGTGGCCGGCGCGACGGCGGCGAGGTGGAGCAGGCCGTCATCGATCCGCGCGTCGGGGAGGACCTCGATGCCGAGCGGAATGCGGCCGACGTTGCCGGCCAGCAGGCACCACACCCGGCGGTGCTGAGGCGTTCCTCCGTCGCGGCTGATCGTCATCGGCAGGAGGGGTGCACCAAGCGTCACGAGCGCGGGCACGAAGTAGGCGACCCACTGCGTGTGCTTCTTCAGGGCGGGCCTGACGAGCTCCACGGTTCGCGCGTCATGCCCGATGCCGGCCAGAACGACGAAGGCGCCCTCGCCGACGTGGCCGTCGCGTCGTCCCCACCGCGCCCGGCCGAGGTCCACATCGTGCGACTCCCCGTCGAGCGCGACGTCGAGGGAGCGCTCGACGGACCCCAGGGGAAGGCGGAGGTTGCGGGCATAGAGATTCGCCGTCCCACGTGGCACGATGCCCATCGCGACGCCGGTCCCGGCGAGGGCGCTGGCCGCCTCACGGACGGTCCCATCGCCGCCGCAGACGACGACGATGTCGCTGCCGTCCGTCACCGCGGCCGCAGCCTGACCGGCGCCGGGATCCTCGATGGTCGTCGTGCGGACGCTCGGCGGGGGCCAGTGCCGGGACCGGCAGGCGGTCTCCACTGCGGCGCCGATTCGACCGGCCGAGACTCGGACCGGGTTGGCGACGACGGCAACGCGCACTCATCGAGTGTGCCTGACTGGAGGGGCACCAAGCCGGCTCGCGCACGAGGAGCGAGCCCAGCGGCATACGGCATGGTGTTTGGGGAGACGAGCGGAAGGGGCCGAGGGCACCCGAGCGGGCGGCCCTCGACCCCTCCTGGTGGTCGACGATCACATGGCCGACTGCTCCAGAGCCAATGCCCGGAAGTTGCCCTTGGCCTTCTCGCCGTTGATGAGACTCGTGCTCATGGCGTAGTTGAGCACTGCGTACGCCACGGCGTCCGAGTTCGCCTCGAGGGCGGCGAGGTTGACGTTGGCGAAGGTGTCGCAGGCGGAGTGGTAGCAGGGGTCGTAGGCGACGCCGGCCGTGCCGCCCCAGATGGCGGCCTCCTCCACCGTCTTGATGCCCTCGGCCCCGGTGAACAGGCCGCCCGAGGGGATGTCGGCTGCGATGAACGGACCGTAGTCCGAGCGCCCCGTGAAGTCCGTGCCCTTGAACGGCAGGCCTCGCATCGT
>DASUQN010000539.1:0-5343 GCA_036280515.1 Intrasporangium sp.
GATCGCGTAGGTGATCCCGCGCGGGGCCTGGATGTTCACGAACAGGGTCCCGCCGTCCGGGCTGAAGGTGGTCCCGGCGAACTCGTCGCCGAAGCGGGGCTCGCCCGTCGAGCTGACCAGCCTGTTCAGCGCGAGATCGAACAGCTGGCCACCCCGAGTGAGGCCGCGGACGTAGTTGTCCTCGATGTTGTCCTCGCACAGGATCAGCGTCCCCCGGCGGCTCGTCGTCACGTTGTCCGGGAAGTCGAGGGTCGAGCGTCCGGGCGACTCGTAGATGAGCCGGAGCCGCTCGCTGTTGGTGTCGTACGCCCAGATCTGGCCCGCGCCGTTGCCCCAGCCCGTCGGATCGTTCTCGGATTCCTCGGGCGGGCCGCCGCCCTGGGTCGAGGTGAAGTAGACGATGCCGTTGTCGTAGATGGCACCCTCGAGCCGGGAGAAACCCGCCGCTCCCTGGGCGCGGCCCTGGTTCCCGACGTAGTTGAGCGCCTGGTCATTGGTCGTGGGCGCCAGCTGCCCCGGGGTGTACTGGAAGGTCGGGTCCGGGTCGTCGATGTCGACCCACTCGACGGTGAAGGTGGCCCGCTGCTGCTGAGCCGCCTCCAGGTGGGCATTGGGCATCCGCTTGACGGCGAGCATCTGGAGCGAGCCGTCGTTGTCGATGTGCCCGGACTCCATCGGGTGATGACTCGGCCGGTAGCGGTAGAAGCCGGAGGGGAAGCCGAAGTTGTCCTCGGTGAGGTAGAGGAAACCGTCGACCGGGTCGAGCGCCACGGCTTCATGGGCGAAGCGGCCTGCCCGCGTGATGGGTTCGCCGGAGGCGCGCCCCGACGTGGGGACCTCGAAGACGTAGCCGTGCGGCTTGGTCAACGGAATGTTGGAGGCACCGGTGAAGTCGGGCCCCACGTCCGGGCCGTTGACCGTCTCCTCACAGGTGATCCAGGCGCCCCACGGCATCGGGCCCCCGGAGCAGTTCATCATCGTGCCGTTGATGCCGGTGTAGGCGGAGTCGACCTGTCCGTCATGGGACACGTTGACCACGGTGCAACCTCCCTGCGCCATCGGGTCGTAGGTCCAGTCACCGGTCGGGCCAAAGGCCGGGCCCGGGTTGTTGACCTCGTGGTTGCGCACCAGCGTCACGAGCCCGTCGGGCCCGTCGAAAGCCGCCATGCCGTCGTGGCGGCCGGGTAGGTTCGTCCCGTCGTCGAGGACGACCGGGGACTCGGTGTCGTGGAAGGACCGGTAGCTGAATCCTTCGGGCAGGTGGAGGCGGACCTTCCCGTCCCTCAGGTCCGGGACGGCTCGGAGGTTGCGGAAGGCCGGTGCGCCGAGGGCGTTGGCGGGTCCCGCCACGAGCCCTTGGAACGGACCGCCGAGGGCGGCCGCCCCCGCAACCGCTGCGCTGCCCTTGAGCATGGTGCGTCTGTCGATGGCCACGGGTGTTCTCCTCCTGGTCTGTCTGCTGTTGACCCCGAGTTGTCGTGTGGGTGATCCGGCTCACACTAGGGCCAGCGGTCGATCGTGGGAACCGACTCCACCGGAATGGTCACCCGGCTTGAGAACCCGCCCGTTTTCCGTGTTTTCGGCCCGGTGACGTGCCACTGCCCACGGCGTAACGTCGACACGTGGACCACTTCAGCTGAAGCGGCCCTCCCAACTCACACAGCGGGAGGTCAAGAGGTGTTCATTCAGGTGATTCAGGGCCAGTGCAACGACGCGGACCAGCTGCACCGTCGCATGGACCTGTGGCGTGAGGAGCTCGAGCCGGGCGCGGTGGGCTTCCTCGGAGGCACGTATGGCCTGACCGACGACAACGAGTTCATCGGCGTCGTCCGCTTCGACTCGAAGGAGTCGGCGATGCGCAATAGCAACCGGTCCGAACAAGGCGCCTGGTGGGCGGAGACCGAGCGGTACTTCGACGGCCCGGTGACCTTCCACGACTGCGACGACGTGCAGCTCATGCTCGACGGCGGGTCGGACGACGCCGGCTTCGTCCAGGTCATCCAGGGTCGCATCAGCGACCCGGAGAAGTTCCGCATGATGATGGACCAGCCGATGGACATGCTCCACCGTGAGCGTCCCGACATCATCGGAGGCACCATCGCGGTCGACGCGGACGGCTTCTTCACCCAGACGATCGCGTTCCGTACAGAGGCCGAGGCCCGCGCGGGCGAGAAGAAGGAGATGCCCCAGGAGATGCAGGACCAGATGGCCGGTATGGATGACGCCATGACGGACATCTCGTACCACGACCTGCACCACCCCTGGTTCGCCACTGCAGGCAAGCGCTGACGTCAGCGCCGGTGCGCCCCTGCACATCTTGCGTGCGAGATGCCCTCCCCTGACCGCACGCAAGGTGTGCAGGCCGCGTCAGTACCGGGACTCGATTCGTCGTCTGCCGATGGATCGCGCCGTGGACCGGTGGGGCAGGATGGGGACCATGAGTGACAACCCCAGCCAGCCAGTGCCCGGCCAGGACCCGACGGGCGAGCAACCGCGGGAGGACCAGCGCATCGTCGTGCTCACCCCCGATGGCATGGGGGTGGCGGATGCGCGCGGCAGCACGTCGGGCAGCGAGGACGCGTCGGCTGGCGACGGCGAGCGCGAGCGCACGAATCCTGCAGACCTCGTCGAGGAGCCGGCGAAGGTCATGCGGATCGGCTCGATGATCAAGCAGCTGCTCGAGGAGGTCCGGAGCGCGCCGCTCGACGCTGCCGGCCGCCGACGCCTCGCCGAGATCCACCACCAGTCGCTCGAGGAGCTCAAGGACGGGCTCTCGCCTGAGCTCGTCGAGGAGCTCGAGCGGATCGCACAGCCGTTCCGCGAGGAGTCGCCGAGCGACCCCGAGCTCCGCATCGCCCAGGCCGCCCTGGTCGGGTGGCTCGAGGGCCTGTTCCACGGGATCCAGACCGCCCTGGTCGCCCAGCAGATGGTCGCACAACAGCAGCTCCAGCAGATGCGGGCACTGCCGGGTGTGTCCTACGGCTCTGCCCCCGGGGCCGGCCACGGCCATCTGCATCGGCCCGGCCCCAGCGGTGGCGAGCCGGGCCCCACCGGCCAGTACCTGTGACCGACCGCGCGTGAGCGCGGAGCCGGCCCAGCGGCATACGGCCACGAAGACCACCATGTCGTATGCCGCTGGGCTCGGTTCCCGGGTCGCGGGGGGTGGGAGTGCGGCGGGCTCTCCAGCGCGCCGCGCATAGGGTTGGACGCGATGCGACTGAGGACGGATCACCCCGGCTGGGCCCGGGCGGGCCTGGTGGCCCGCTGGGTCGCCATCGTCGTGGCCTGCTACCTCGGTGGCGTGGCGGCGACCAACCTGGCGCCCACGACGGTGGAGACCTCGAACTACCGCGCGACGTTGCGGCTCGACCCGGTGCCGCGACACACGCCGGTGCTGCACAGCCCGACCATCGTCGGCGACGTCGACCTCGCGTTCAGCTCACCTGCGCTGGCTCCGGGGCTCGACGTCGCCGTCTCCGTGCGTGAGGAGGTCACCGACCTGCTCAGCGGGGGCCCGGTGAGCGTGCGCTCACTGCAGCCCACGGACGCGGAGATCTCGGCGGCGATCCGGGAGGCCGCCGTCGGGGTGGGCTGGCGCTTCGCCCTGGGAGCGCTCGTCGTCGCCGTCGGCCTGTCGGTCGCCGTGCACTATGCCCGGCGGCGGCGCCCGGAGCGGATGCACCTCATCCTCGTGGCCGCGGCTCTCGTCCTCGTCTCTGGTGGCACGGGCCTGAGCACGGCGCTGACCTACCAACCGGACCGCTTCGCCGCGTTCACCACGACGGGCCTGCTCGGCACGGTGCAGCGCAACGCGGGGCTGCTGGCCGACGTGGAGACCCGCGCCGAGCAGGCCACGCCGTACCTGCGCAACCTCCTCGCCCTGTCCCAGGCGCTGCAGGAGAAGTTCGTCCCCACGGACCTGACCCAGCCGACCGTGTCGGCGCGCCTCCTGCTCGTCTCGGACATCCACGGCGCCAACCAGTACGCCCTGATGCGCACCATCATCGAGGAGGAGGGCGTCGACGCGGTCATCGACACGGGCGACATCATCAACTTCGGCCGGGTGCAGGAGGGCGAGGCGGCAGGCATCTTCCGAGGCATCGAGTCGCTCGGGGTGCCGTACATCTTCACCAGCGGCAACCACGACCAGTCGGCACCGGCCGACCGGGCGCTCCTCCGGCGGATGGCGGCCGTGCCCAACGTCGTGCTGCTCCAGGACCCTGACGGCGTGCACCGGGAGCTGTCGTTCCACGGCCTGCGCATCACGGGCTTCAACGACCCGCGCTACTTCGGTGACGACAACCAGGACCCGGCGGGCAAGCAGGAACCAGCGGTCGATGCGTACAACCTGGCGATGGAGGACGAGCCGGAGAGCGACGTCGTGGTCACCCACGAGCCCTACGCAGCCACCGAGGTCGCCCGCGGTCGGGTCGTCGTCAACGGGCACATCCACACGCCGACACTGGACGGGTCCCGGATCCAGGTCGGGACCTTCACCGGCGGCGGCGTGGTCTCGCACTTCATCGCGACCGACGACGAGGAGCTGACGGGCCAGCCCTACGCCTTCGACCTGGTCAGCTTCGGCCCACGGTGCGCGCTCACCCAGCTGACCCGCTACACGTACCGCAACCTCATCGAGGGCCAACCGCTCTACGACAACATCCAGGTCGTCAACGGCGCGATCATCGACCCGCGCGGGGCGCAGGAGACCAGGGACGCCGAGGCCGCGGGACCCCCAGAGCCGGCTGAGCCGGGCGCCCCGGCCCAGCCCGGCGCGGAGGGCGAGCAGCCACGCACGTGCAGCCAGTTCGCGGAGACGACGATCCGGGAGATCGCCACCGCGACGCCCGACGACAACAGCACCTCGACCCCAGCCACCGTGAGGACGTCGACCCTGACACCTTCACCGTCGCGGTCGCCGTCGCCGCCCCCGACCGTCACCCCCTGAGGTCGGGGACCTGGTCGTCGCGCCACTCGAGCTCGGGCTGAGCGGCACCGCTCGCGTCGAGCTCTTCCTCCCGACCGCGCAGCTCGACCCGGCGGATCTTGCCCGAGATCGTCTTCGGCAGCTCGTAGAACTCGATGCGCCGGACCCGCTGCCACGGCGCGAGCTTCTCCCGGCAGTGGGCGAGGATCGACCGGGCCACCTCCGCGCTGGGCTCGTAGCCCGCGACGAGGGCGACGTACGCCTTGGGCACCGCCAGTCGCACCGGGTCCGGCGACGGCACGACCGCGGCCTCCGCCACGGCGACGTGCTCGATGAGGACGGACTCGAGCTCGAACGGGCTGATCTTGTAGTCGCTGGCCTTGAAGACGTCGTCGGTCCGGCCGACATAGGTGATG
>DASUQN010000540.1:0-4715 GCA_036280515.1 Intrasporangium sp.
GGGGACTCTCCGATCGGGGTGACGGTGCCCGCCGTGGTGATCCGCGGCACCGTCCTGTCGGCGGCCAACATCGACCCGTCCTGGATCAACACCGACGCCGAGGACCTCATCAAGGAGCACACCGGCCGCTCGGTCACCGTCTTCAACGACGCCGACGCGGCCGGGCTGGCCGAGCTGCACTACGGCGCGGCCAAGGGCGAGAAGGGTCTGGTCATCGTCACGACCCTCGGCACCGGTATCGGGACAGCCCTCGTCTACGACGGTGTGCTCATCCCCAACTCCGAGCTGGGCCACCTCGAGATCGATGGCTTTGACGCCGAGGACCGGGCTGCGTCCTCGGTCAAGGAGCGCGAGGGCCTCTCGTGGGACGAGTGGATCGAGCGGCTCCAGCGCTACTACGAGACGATCGAGATGCTTTTCTCCCCCGACCTGATCGTCGTGGGGGGCGGTGTCTCGAGGGACACGGACAAGTTCCTGCCCAAGCTCCGGCTGCGCGCGCCGATCGTCCCTGCCGCGCTACGCAACAAGGCGGGCATCATCGGGGCCGCCCACCGGGCCGTCGACCTGGCGAGCTGACGCGCGGTCCCAGCCCAGCGGCATACGACATGGTCTGTATGCCGCTGAGCTCGCTCGCGCGCGCGCGCTCAGTCGATCGTCAGGCTGAGGAGCAGGTCGGGCGCGCGCCGCTCGTACAGCGCCGCGCCGAGGCGCAGCCCCAGCCAGAAGGCGCCCACGCCGACCGCGAGGCCGGCCAGCAGAGCCAGCCACGGCGCCCAGCTGGTGCCGTTCCAGGCGAGCAGGCTGAGGACGAGCACGGGTGCCCCGAGCATCAGGGTGCCCAGGCCGGCGACGGACTGCGACAGCATGGTCATCCCGGCCGCCCCGGGCGGGCTCTGGAACGGGCTCTCGCCCGGCTTGGGGACGGGATAGGGCAGGGCGATGCTCATGATCGACGAGATGGCATAGCCCGCTCCCAGCAGGGCGGTTGAGAGACCGACGATCGCGGGCAGCAGGTCCCACCGGCCCCCGAGCCAGGCGCCGACCACGGAGTAGGCGCTGACGAGAGGGACGGCGATGAGCATGTTGGGCAGCAGACGGCCGAGCCGGTCCGACTGGCCGCGGACCCCCGAGGCGACATGCATCCAGAAGGCCGTCGACTCGTAGGAGACCGAGTTGTGCTCACTCCAGCCGAGCAGGAAGGCGGTGAGCGGACCCATGAGCAGCGGCACCCACGTGAGGTCACTCATGTAGAACGGGATGAGCAGGGCGAGCGGTGCGAGCGGCGTCAGGAACATCGACACCTGGTAGCGAGGGTCCCGGGCGAAATAGGTCAGGGTGCGAGCGGCCACCGCCCACGTCGCGTCGTCCGGGACTCGCCCGAGAACGCCCAGGTCGCCTGTCGCGGCTCCCTGTGAGCCAGGGCGGACGACACCTCGCGGCGACACGACCTGTCGACGGACCGCCCTGTCCCACAACCAGATCGCGACGGCCAAGCCGCCGGCTGCCAGTGCGAGACGCAGCGCACCGATGGCAAGGTCGCCCGTGGCGACGTCCCCGGGGGCCGCCCAGGCCCAACCGAGGGGCGTCCACGCGAGCACGGACGCCGCGGTCTGGGCGAAGCCGCTCCAGTCACGTGCCGCACTGCCCGCGAGCGATGCGGCAGGGACGACGACGGCCAGGAGGAAGACTGCGAGGATGGCGGTGACGTCCCTCCCTCGCCGGCTGGAGACGGCGCCCGTCGCGAGGGAGGAGACCCAGCGGCTGACGGCGACGGCGGTGAGCAGGCCGATCGGCACGGCCACGAGGGCGGTGACCGTCGACGACGCGGTCTGCGACGACGCGATGACGACCCCGACGCCGAGCACCATCGACGCGATGGCGGGCAGGCCGACGAAGGCGCTCAGGAGGAGCCCGACAGCCAGCTGCCGCGGCGGGATCGAGAAGGTCGCGAAGCGGCCCGGGTCGAGGGTCGGGTCCGAGCCGAAGGCGAAGATCGGCAGGAGGATCCAGAGCACGATCCCGGCAGCGCCGCCGATCGTCACGACGAGCCGCGCCACGTCGGGCTCACCGCGGAGGACCGCGATCCCGACGGCCAGAGCGACCACGACGAAAGCGCCATAGAGGACGCCGAGGATCATCCCGATGGCCTGGGCCCGGCTGCGGCGCAGGGTGTTGCGCAGCAGGTCGAGCTTCAGTCGGACGAGGTGCGCAACCACGCCAGTCCCTCCACCTCGATGCTCCCGCCGACGAGGTCGACGAAGCGCTGCTCCAGGCTGCCTCCGGCCCGCACCTCGTCCACCGTGCCCTGTGCGAGGACGAGGCCGTCGGAGATCACGGCGACGTGCGTGCAGATCCGCTCGACGAGGTCCATGACGTGGCTCGAGAGGATGACCGTGCCGCCCGCCGCCACGAAGTCCGCGAGGATGCCGCGGATGGTCGCAGCGGAGACCGGGTCCACCGCCTCGAAGGGCTCGTCGAGGACGAGGACACGCGGCGCGTGGACGAGGGCCGTCGCGAGGGTGATCTTCTTCGTCATGCCGGCCGAGTAGTCGACGACGAGCTTGCCCTGGGCCTCGGTCAGGCCCAGAGCCTGGAGCAGCTCGTCGGCTCGGGTCGTCGCCACCTCGCGGGACAGCCCGTGCAGCAGTCCCGCGTAGACGATGAGCTGCAGACCCGTGAGCCGGTCGAAGACGCGCAGCCCGTCGGGCAGGATGCCGAGCAGCTGCTTGGCGGCGACCGGGTCGGCCCATACGTCGTGTCCCAGGACGAAGACCTGGCCGGCGTCGGGCCGGAGCAGCCCGGTGGCCATGGACAGCGTGGTCGTCTTGCCAGCGCCGTTCGGGCCGACGAGGCCGAAGAACGACCCGCGCGGGACGTCGAGGTCGATCCCCTTGACGGCGATGACGTCGCCGAAGCGCTTGCCGAGACCCCGGATGGCGATGGCCGGTCCAGTGACCGGCGCGCCGTGTGGCGCCGGCAGGTCCAGGTGCTCTGTCATCTCTCCCCGAGTCGTCGTAGGTGCTTGGTGGTTCCCTGCGGTCACTGGAACTCGCCCGACTCGCCGTCGGCGAGATAGCGCAGGGTCAGACCGTCCACTCCCGAGAACGACTCGATGTGGGTGCAGTACATCTGCTTGCCCTTCTCGGAAAGCAGTGCGTCGTGGATCGGGACGAGGGCCCTGGGTGCGATGCGGGCCACGAAGGCGATCGAGTCCCGGCTGGCGCACCACGGCGCGTTGAGCGGGTGCGCCAGGACGTCGACCTCGCCCGGCTCGGCATCGTAGGCATCGCCCGGGTGGAACAGCGTCGGCTCACCGTCGGCGCGCAGGACCAGCCCGACGTTGGGGATCTGCGGCACCTGGTCGTTGTTGAAGGCGTGCAGCTCCCCCACCGGGGTGACCGTGACGTCGCCTACCGGGAACTGCTCGTCGCGCCGCGTCGGCACGGCCTGAAGGCCTTCTGCTCCAAGCTTTTCCGCCGTCAACGGGTCGGTGTGGACGGCGGCTCGGGGATGTGCTCGGATCAGCCGTGCCGCAGGCCCGGGGTCGAAGTGGTCGGGATGGTTGTGGGTGACGAGGATCGCGTCGAGGTCCGTCAGGTCCTCGAAGCCGCCGGAGAAGTTGCCGGGGTCGAAGAGGATGCGCCGGTCGGCCATCTCGACGAGCAGGCAGGCGTGTCCCAGATGAGTCACTCGCATGCCTCAAACCTAGGTCATCGGCTCGACGACTCGGCGGCCGCCGCCCACGCCCGCTCCAGCCCGCACCCGTCGTGGCTAGGGTCGTGGAGTGACTGTCGAGAAGAGCATGTACGAACGGATGCTGGCCGGCGAGCTCTACATCGCGGACGACCCGACGTTGGCACGCGACTCGAAGCGGGCGCAACGACTGACGCATCTCATCAACACCTCTGACCCGACGGACCACGACCGCCAGCGGGCTCTCTTGACGGAGCTGCTCGGCGCGTTCGGCGACGCCAGCGAGATCCGCCCTCCGCTGCAGTGCGACTACGGCTACCAGACGTCCATCGGGGCCCGGACCTTCGCGAACTGGGGCCTGATCCTGCTCGATGTTGCGACGATTTCCATCGGGGACGACGTGCAGATCGGCCCGAACGTGCAGCTGCTGACCGCGACCCACCCCCTGGAGCCCGGCCCGCGCCGTGACAAGTGGGAGGCCGCGGAGCCCATCGTGATCGGCGACAACGTCTGGCTCGGCGGCGGCGTCATCGTGTGCCCGGGGGTGACGATCGGCGCCGACACAGTGGTCGGCGCAGGGTCGGTCGTGACGCGCGACCTGCCCTCCGGCGTCGTCGCGGTGGGGTCGCCGGCCCGCGTGATCCGGGAACTCTAGGCCGATCCGGGTCCGGGCTCGGGCTCGGGCGCACGCTCCGGGCGCAGCGCGACGAACGGGCTGTCGCGAACGAACTCGCGGATCGCGACGTCCGAGCGGAGGGAGGAACGTGTGCCCGAGGACCCAGCCGAAGCCGAACCGGTACAGCGGCAGCGGCAGCCGGAAGACCAGGAGGGCGAGCCGGCCCGGCCGCCGTCTCAAGCCGAGCCGCGGCGCGATGTGCGGGCCCGGTCGTCGTGCTGGTGCTGCGGTTGGCGTGCCGCTCACTCTAATTGCGTCGCTTGTTGCTCTGGGGCGAGCCAACGCGAGTCGGCCGGTCGCGACCAGAGGCGTTGGTCCTGCCTCCGACAATCGGGCACGGGCGCGT
>DASUQN010000541.1:0-2460 GCA_036280515.1 Intrasporangium sp.
GACGCCGATGCCCCGCGGGTTCGGCGGCTGCTCGGGATGCCGGAGACAGACGACAAGCGCCAGGACGGGTTGCCCGACCCGATCAAGGGCCTCACCGTGCTCAAGGTCGACGAGCCAGCGGCCGACGTCGTCAACCGGGTCGACCGGGCTCTCGGGAAGGGCGTGGTCCGGTACGACACCGTCGTCCATGTCAGCCCGTTCACGTACTGTCCCGCGACCGAGCCGGACCCCGCGAAGACGGGCCCGGAGCCTGCCCTGAACCTCAACGCCGCCGCGGGAAAGAACGTTCGCGTCGCCGTCGTCGACACGGGCCTCCTCAACAACGTCGTCAGCCAGCACTCGTGGCTCGACGGTGTCAGCGGAGATGCGGAGGCTCCGCCAGCCAAGATCGGGCACTATCGCGGACATGGCACCTTCGTGGCCGGCGTCCTCCGGACCATGGCGCCAGCAGCCCACGTCGACGTCTGGGCCCTCTTCCCACATGGGGGAGCCGTCTTCGAGAGCGAGCTCGCACCGCGGCTCGTCGACGTCTTCCTCTCCAATGTCGACATCATCAGCATGTCCGCCGGAGTCGCTCCATCGGGCGGTCACTCGCTGCTGAGCTTGCAGGCCTTCTACGAGAACTACCTCAAGGGCAGCAACACCCTGCTCGTCTGCGCCGCGGGCAACGACGCCGGGCCCGGGCCCTTCGAACCCGCGAGCCAGGGCTGGCCGGTCGCTGTCGGCGCGCTCAACCCGGATGGATCCCAAGCGGGCTACAGCAATTACGGTGCCTGGGTTGACGTGTGGGCTCGCGGAACCGATCTCATCAACGCCTTCCCCAGGGGCAAGTACAGGTACATGGAGCCGCCGATGGTGGGGCAGCCCGAAGGAAACTTCACGTCCGGTCTGGCGAGCTGGAGTGGGACCTCGTTCGCCACGCCTCTGGTTGCCGGGCTGATCGCGGCGCGCATGTCCACCTACGGCGAGAACGCCCGCCAGGCCTGGGCGCACCTCTCCACCGTCGCCGCAGCCCGAGCGCCCCTCAACGGCGGTCGCTGGGTACTGCGCCCGGGGGACGGCGACTGACCCGATCGCTGGTCGAGGTGGAGGGCGACGCCTGAGTGTCGGATTCCACCTCGAACCCGCGCGGTCTATCGTTTGAAGCAGGTTGTGACGACCTCGGCAGGAGGTGGTCGAAGTGAAGCAGCGGTATGCCGACTTCGACGTCCTGCTCGAGCCCCGCGGCGACGGCTTCGTCAGCCGCGTCCTCGACTCGCCGGTCGGGCCCGCGGGTCCGGAGGAGTTCGTCCCCCCAGACGTCGCCGGTGTGACGGATCTCGTTCAGGGGATGAGGGATCTCCGGCGGATCACCCCCGCGTACCCCGAGGTGCCGAACGCTGCCGCGTTGCCGTCCGCGGCCATCAAGGCTTTCGGCACCCAGCTCTTCGAGGCCCTCTTCACGGGCGGGGTCGAGTCAGCCCTGCGCAGCAGCCTGCACGTCTCGGCCAAGCACAACGAGGGGTTGCGGCTCAGGCTGCGCTTCGCTGAGACGCCCGACCTCACCAGCCTGCCGTGGGAGCTCCTCTACGACCCCGTGCGGCGGCGCTTTCCCTGTCGGCAGGATGACTTCCCGACCGTGCGGGTGGTCGACGTACCGGAGCCGATCGCCCCGCTGACGTTGTCCGGGCCGATCCGCATGGTCGTCGCCATCAGCAGCCCGATTGACCTGCCGCAACTGGACGTCGAGGCGGAGTGGCGGCGGCTCACGGCGACGCTCGCGCCCTTGACCGCCTCTGGTCGGCTCGAGCTCGAGCGCCTCGACCAGGCCACCCTCGAGGCGCTGCGCATCGCGGTGACCGACGGAGAGTTCCACGTCTTCCACTTCATCGGGCACGGAGGCGTCGACCCGGAGACCGGGGAGGGGCTGCTGGCCTTCAGTGGCCCCACGGGACGCGCGCAGCTGGAGCCGTGCAGCCACGTCGCCGACCTCCTCGGCAACTCACCCATCGAGCTCGCCGTCCTCAACTCGTGCGAGGGCGGCCGAGTCACCGCAGTCGATCCCTATGGCTCGTCGGCGCTGACCCTCGTCGAGCACGGCATCCCGGCCGTCGTCGCCATGCAGTTCGAGATCAGCGACGTCGCCGCGACGGCATTCAGTGGCGTGCTCTACGAGCACGTGACGGCGGGCGCCGGCATCGACCTCGCCGTCACCTTGGCGCGGCAGGCGATTCTCACGGCCAGCCCCACCGAGTGGTCGACGCCGGTGCTCTACCTGCGTCCGGAGGGGAGCCGACTGTTCATCAGGAGGGATGAGCCGCCGCCACCACCTCCGCCGCCAGCTCTCCCGGATCCAGCGGCACCCACCATCGTCACGGCGCAGGCCCGTGGTGAGACCGTCCATCTGGGGTGGCACCAGCCGCCCGTGCCGGGTGTGACGGTGACGGAATGGCGGGTTTCGCGCAGCGGCATCCCGCAGAA
>DASUQN010000542.1:0-3788 GCA_036280515.1 Intrasporangium sp.
CGCGCCGGAGCTCTACCGGGCCGTCGGCTATGAGGTCGGCGGGGTGCAACCCCGTTTCTCGTATGCCGCTCACGACGTCCGCGGGGCCCGCACCCGAAGTGGTGGGTTGCGCCCCAGACCCGCTGGCCCGGGTGACGCGGAGCTGTTCCACGCACTCATGAGGTCGGACCAGGAGCGTCACGGGCTGAGTGGTCCGATGCTGCCGACCGTCGAGACGTGGCGAGAGGACCTCGAGGACGACGGGCTGATCAACTACCTGCTGGACAACGGTGAGGGACGGCGAGGGTTCGTCTCGTACTCCCTCGCGGAGGAGGTGCTCACGGTGGAGGAGCTGGTCGGCGAGTCAGCCGAGGCGACCGCGGCCCTGTGGTCCGTGGTCGGGTCCGGGTCCTCGGCCGCCCCGACCGTACGCAGCTGTCTCGACCCGCGGGACCCCGGCCGACTCGTCTTCGGCGGGATGCCTGAGGTCGACGTCCGGGAGCACGTCTGGATGCTGAGGGTCATCGACCTGCCGGGAGCGATGGCGGCCCGGGGCTTCTCTCCACACGTGACGGCCTCGGCAGAGATCGTGCTCGACGATCCGGAGGTTCCCGCGAACTCCGCGACCTGGGAGATCTCGGTCGCAGCGGGGGCCGGGACGGTGCGAAAGTTGTCCACTCGATCAGTGGGGGACGCGGACCCGGCCCCGATCGAGAGTGCGGCTTCGGGGGGAGCCAGCCCAGCGGCATACGGCAAGGGTCGTGGTCCGACTCGGCTGGGACCGCGCGGACTCGCGGCCCTCTGGTGCGGCTGGACGATGTCTCGCCTCCGCCTCGCGGGGCTGGCCACCGGCGGTGACCCGGCGGCGGACCGCGCGCTCGACGCGATGTTCGTCGGCAGCCCCTTCATGACGGAGTACTTCTGAGGAGCCCGAGCACCCCCAAGCAAACGCACCCGTTGCGGGTTGGGTCAGGGGCGGTTGGGTTCGCGGACGGCCGGGAGCGCGACGATGGCCACGGCCGCCATGCCACCGACCACGAGGAGCGACCGGAGGATCCCGACGTGGTCGCCGAGGAAACCGAGCAGGGGCGGTCCCGCGATGAAGGCGGTGTAGCCGATCGTCGACACCACGCTCATCCGGGCCGGAGCCCGGCGCGGTTCGTCTGCCGCGGCACTCATGCCGACGGGGAAGCCGAGGCTGGCGCCGACCCCCCAGACGGCCGCACCGATGAAGGCGAGGACGGGGCCGCCGAAGACGACGAGGAGGCTGCCGGCCACTGCGGCGACGAACAGCACGCGGAGCACGGGCAGGCGACCGCGCCGGTCGAGCAGGCTCGTGCCGAGGATCCGGCCGGTCGTCATGGCGGTGAGGAAGACGGCGAAGCCGAGCACTCCGGCCCACCGCGGCAGGTCGTAGCCGTCGGAGAGCGCGACCCCGATCCAGTCGTTGGCGGTGCCCTCGGTGAAGGCGGCGGCGAACACCACGACCCCGATCAGCAACGTCCGAGGCTCGCGCCAGGCGGACGCGATCCCGGCCCTGGCGCGGCCCGGCTCGGCGTCGTCAGCCTCCCCGGCTTCGGCGCCATGTGGGAGGAACGCGCGCAGGAACCACGGCGTGACGGTAAGCAGCAGGGCGGCCGTGCCCACGAAGTGCATGAGGACGCTCACGTGCAGGAACGAGAGTCCTGCACCCACCAGGGCCGAGACCACCGTTCCGCCGCTGAACGCCGCGTGGAAGTGCGGCATGATCGAGCGCGACAGGTGCCGCTCGACCGAGGCGCCATCGAGGTTCATGGCGACGTCGAACACCCCGCTGCCGAAGCCGACCAGAAGCAGGCCCGCCATCGCACCGCCACGACTGGTCAGGGTCGTCACGGCGAGGCCGACGACGACCAGACCGAGGACCTGGATCGCGGCAGCGCCGAGCGCCGCCCTGGCGGCGCCGAAGCGGTGGACGAACCAGCCGGACAGGGGCAGGCCGATGACCGCCCCGATCGAGAGGGCGAAGAGGGTGAGCCCGAGCTCCCCGGCGGTGAGACCGAGCTCGTGCTTGATGTCCGGCACCCGCGAGGCGAGCGCGGCAAAGGCGGCACCGTTGACCGCGAAGGCCGTGAAGACGGCGTTGCGCGCCGTGCGAACGACGGGCGTCGGCGGTGCGATGACGGACATGCGGCAAGCCTCTCGGGCGGTCAGGGGCAGGGGGCCTCGGTGCGAGGTGTCGAAACGATTCGATCGAAACGATTCGAGTATGATGCCGCGCATGGCGACTCCTGGTCAAACCGATATCCCGCGTCGCGGACGCCGCCCCCAGCGGCCAACCCTGCGTGACGTCGCGACGCGCGCCGGCGTCTCGGTCTCCACGGCCTCGCTCGTCTTCAGCGGCAAGGGCCCGGTTGCGGCGGCGACCGCGGAGCGGGTGCGCACCGCAGCGGCCGAGATCGGCTTCGCCGGTCCGAACCCGCTCGCCTCCTCGCTGCGCCAGGGCCGCGCCGGCGTCGTCGGGGTCGTCGTCGAGGGCCGGGTCCGGATCGCCTTCCGGGACCCCTTCGCGATCTCCGTCCTCGACGGCCTCGCGGAGGAGCTCGACGCGATCCCGACCGGTCTGCTGCTGCTCGGCCAGCCCGCGGACGACGAGGAGAACCTCCTGCCCCTCATCGCCGGCCTCGCCCTCGATGCCGTCGTCTTCTCGCTCTGCGGGCCCGAGTCGTCACCCCTGGTCGACCATCTCGCAGTGCGTGGCATCCCGATGTTCGGCACAGGCGTCCCGGACGACAAACGCGTGACGCAGGTGCGCATCGACGAGCGGGCGGCAGGGGCCGAGATCGCCCGCTACGTCAAACGTCTCGGGCACCGCCGCGTCGCACACGTCGCGATGTCGATGACCGCCCGGTCGACGGCCGGCCCCGTCACCCCGGCCGACCTCACGGGTGACACCTACCTCTCGTCGCGCGGGCGGCTCGAAGGCTTCCGCGACGTCTTCGGGGCGCGTGCCGAGGCAGTCCAGACCGGGGACGGCTCGTCCGTGGAGGGGGGCATCATCGCCGGTCGTGCCGTGCTGGACCGTCCCGCAGGAGAGCGCCCCACCGCCGTCGTGGCACAGTCGGACGTCATCGCGGCTGGCGTGATCATCGCCGCCGAGGAGCTCGGCCTCCGCGTGCCGGACGACCTGTCGGTCACCGGCTTCGACGGCCTCGACCTGCCCTGGCTCCCCCACCGACTGACGACGATGGACCAGCACGGCCAGGACAAGGGCCGGCTCCTCGGCACGCTCGTGCGCCGGACGCTGGCGGGCCAGCACCCACGGGGCATCACCCAACCCGTCCACCTGCGCGAGGGCACGACGACCGCCCCACCGCACTGAGCGGCATACGGCATCGGGTCGGCCCTGCTGGAACGACAGGGGACGAGGACACCCCGCGTACCTGGAAGAGCTCTCCTACCCTTGCTGCATTCCTGCCCTGGGGGAGTTCGGAAAGGTACCACCACGCGGGGTGCCGACGGTCAGTGTATGCCGCTGGGCTCGTCAACCCGAAATGCGGCCCTCCGCAGGAGCTGGCTCGACGTCGACGGGACGGACACCGTTGACGTGCGGCGGAAGCCGGCGCTCCACCGCGAGTGCGATGACCGCGAGCAGGGCGCAGCTCCCGACCAGGAAGGCGATGTAGGCGCTCCCGAGCCCGCGGCCGATGAGGAAGCTCGCGACCACGGGGCCGACGACGAAGGCGACCGAGAACATCAGTGAGCTGAGCGCGTTGTAGCGCCCGCGCAGGTGGTCGGGGGCCAGGTCGTTGACCATCGCGGCGCTCGTC
>DASUQN010000543.1:0-2501 GCA_036280515.1 Intrasporangium sp.
GGACGAGCCACTTCGGCGATCACTGACGGAGTCGGTGATCTACGAGGTCCACGTGAAGAACGCGACCGCGCTCCACCCCGACGTCCCCGAGCACCTCCGCGGCACCTACGCCGGTCTGGCGCACCCGGCCTTCGTGGAGCACCTCCAGAGCCTGGGCGTCACCGCCGTCGAGCTGCTGCCGATCCACGCCTTCACCCACGAGCCCGAGCTCGTCGCGCAGGGCCTGACGAACCACTGGGGCTACAACACCCTCGGCTTCTTCGCGCCGCATGCCGGATATGCGGCGGCCGACGACCCGCAGGGGGTCGTCGACGAGTTCAAGGGCATGGTCAAGCTGCTCCACGCGGCGGGCATCGAGGTGATCCTCGACGTCGTCTACAACCACACCGCGGAGCAGGCCCAGGACCGCATGACCCTGTCCTGGCGGGGGCTCGACTCACGCGCGTACTACCGGCTCGATGCCCGAGGGCAGGACATCGACGTCACCGGGTGCGGCAACACGCTCGACCTGTCCCACCCCGTCGTCGCCGGGATGGTGCTCGACTCGCTGCGCTACTGGGTGGAGCAGTGCCACGTCGACGGGTTCCGCTTCGACCTCGCGGTGGCGCTGGCGCGGGGGCGGGACGAGGCGTACGACCCGACCCACCCGTTCCTCGTGGCACTGCGGACCGACCCGGTCCTGTCGCGCGTCAAGCTGGTCGCCGAGCCGTGGGACCTCGGCATGCACGGCTGGCGGACGGGGCAGTTCCCGCCACCGCTGGCCGAGTGGAACGACCGCTTCCGGGACACCGTGCGGACATTCTGGCTCCGCGATCTGGCGGCCTCGACCGCTGGCGAGACCGGCCACGGCGTGCGCGACCTCGCCACCAGGATCGCTGGTTCACAGGATCTCTTCGGCAGCCTCGACCGCGGGACCATCGCGTCGGTCAACTTCGTCACGTCCCATGACGGCTTCACCCTGGCCGACCTGACGACCTACGACCGCAAGCACAACGAGGCGAACGGCCAGGGCGGGCTGGACGGCTCGGACGACAACCGGTCCTGGAACCACGGCGTCGAGGGGCCGACCGACGACGCCTCGGTCAGCGCGACGCGGCGGCGCTCGATGCGCAACCTCATGGGAACGCTCCTCCTGTCGACCGGCGTGCCCATGATCAACGGCGGCGACGAGTTCGGCCGGAGCCAGCAGGGCAACAACAACCCGTACTGCCAGGACAACGAGATCTCTTGGTACTCATGGGAGCTCGAGCAGTGGCAGGAGGACCTCCTCGAGACGGTGCGTCACCTCGTCGCACTGCGACGGGACCACCCGGTCCTGCGGCAACGTCAGTTCTTCTCCGGCCGCCAGGTTCACGCCGACGGCTCGACCGACCTCGCGTGGTACGGGGGCGACGGCGACGAGATGGGCCGACGATGGGACGGTCCCGCTGTCGACGCGCTCCAGGCGCTGTTCAACGGCGCCTGGCAGGGTCACCGCTCGGTCCTGCTCCAGGTCAACGGGAGTGCGTGGGCAGCGGAGGTCACGCTGCCCCGCGCACCCGGCGCAGCGGCATACGACCTGCTGTGGGACAGCGCGCAGGAGCGCCCGACTCCCCCGGGACTCAGCGTGCCTGCCGGCACGGACGTGACGATGTCGCCGTCGTCAATGCGCCTGTGGAGCGCCCACGACCCCACCTGAAACTCGAGTGGCCCCGCGGTCCACACCCCGCGCCGGCGAGTGCTGTGGATTGCGGGGCCACTCGAGTTGAGGGTCAGGCGTTGCGGGCCAGGCCGAGCTCCGCGGCCGACGCGAGGGCGCTGTGCCTCGGCACGACCCGGATGTTGTAGCCGAACGACCCGGTGCGCGTCAGGTCCTGCTCCCCCGCGAACTGGAATGTCCCGTTGTCATGGCCCTCGACGAGGTCCAGTGGCGCCGCGGCGGTCTCGCGCAGGTCGTCGGCGTCGGAGACCCGCCCGTGCACGAGCTGGACCTCGACGTCCTCGGGCGACAGGCCGCCCAGGTCGACGTAGGCGCTGACGTGCAGGGCGTCGCCGATCTGCGGGGAGTCCGAGACCCCGGACGGCTCGACGTGGTCGACGCGGACGTTCGGCCAGGCGGCCCGGACCCGGGCCTTGTAAGCGGCGAGCTCCCGAGCTCCCTTGAAGTCGGGGCCGTTCAGCGCCCGTCCCGCGGCCGCGGCCGGGCTGTAGAGCCGCTCGGTGTAGTCCTCCACCATGCGGCTCGCGAGGACCTTGGGCCCGAGCGTCGTGAGCGTGTGCGTGATCATCGAGATCCAGGTGCGGGGCAGGCCGGACTCGTCGCGGTCGTAGAAGCTCGCGGCCACGTTGTGCTCGATGAGCTCGTAGAGGGCCGCCGCCTCGATGTCGTCACGCCGGTCCGGGTCCTCGACGCCGTCGGCGGTCGGGATGGCCCAACCGTTGTGTCCGTCGAACCACTCGTCCCACCACCCGTCGAGGATGGACAGGTTGAGCCCGCCGTTGAGGGCGGCCTTCATGCCCGA
>DASUQN010000544.1:0-6623 GCA_036280515.1 Intrasporangium sp.
GATCTGAAGGACGAGGTCGCGGGTCCGTTCCCAGTCCCAGAGGCGGACCACCGAGCCGAGGGGTGTGTCCAGGATGGCGGCGTGCAGGGGCAGGTTGGAGGTCGTGCCGTGGCCGGTCGATCCGAGGTTCCACTCGATGCCGCCGGCGAACCATGCATCGGTGAGGCCGAAGTTTGCCCAGCGCAGCCGTGGGTTCCGGTGAACCAGGTCCCGACCGCTTGCCTCGTCGACCATCGACCAGACTCGGCCCCCGAGCGAGGGCAGCACCAGGGCGCGAACGCAGCCGTTGCCGAGCTCGATTGCGGGAAGCTGCACCGCGCGGTCCGCACGGTCGTACTCGCTCAGGACGCCATACGGGAGCGGCGACGAGATGCGGCCGCGCAGGACACGCTCCATCATGTCCGGGGGGGCCTCGTCGCTCACCCGCGTGGTGCCCAAGCCGCGCACCGGCGTGAGCGCCGGCAGAGGGCTCGGGGCACCGGGCAGGGAGCCGGTCACGACCAAGGACCTGCGATGCGCGTGGGTGACGGATCCGGTCGCGGACACGAGGGGAGTGTGATTGATCGTGATTGCTTCGGTCAAGATCCTTGACGCAAACAATCACGTCACAGCAACATGTGTGAATTACGACACCCAGCGTGTCGCCATGCACGGGCGGGGCACCGGGCCCCGCGCGACCCAGGAAGTAGGGACCGGATGGATCCTCGGAACAAGCAGGTGGAACGGCGCACGATCCTGCGACTGGCGTTGGCGGGAAGTCTGGCGCTGCCCGCGCTGTCCCTCGCCGGCTGCGCGACCAGTGGCGGCGACTCGGCGAGCAACCCGACAGCGGCCGGCGCCAAGAGTGACACGAACCCGTTCGGCATGGCCGACAACAGCACGGTCGAGGCGGTCATCTTCAACGGCGGGTACGGCTACGACTACGTCACCTTCGCGGCCGCGGTGGTTGAGCGGACGCGCGCCGGCAGCACGGTGACGGTCAAGCCCTCCACGCAGATCGCACAGGAGCTCCAGCCGCGGTTCGTCGGTGGCAACCCGCCGGACCTCATCGACAACTCTGGCGCGAACGCGATCGGCCTCAACACCATCGTCGAACAGCTCGAGGACCTCAAGGACGTGTTCGAGGCCAAGAACCTCGAGGGCACGACCATCAAGGACACCCTGTACCCGGGAGTCGAGGCGCCTGGCACCCTCAACGGCAAGCTCGCGGCCATCAACTACGTTCAGACTGTTTACGCCGTCTGGTACTCCGCCGCCCTCTTCGAGGAGAACGGCTGGACCGTTCCAAAGACGTGGGACGAGGCGATCGATCTCGGCGCCAAGGCCAAGGCCAAGGGCAAGTTCCTCATGCTCTGGGGCAAGGAGGCCGCGACGTACTACCAGACCCACGCCATCGCCTCGGCCATCAAGGAGGGCGGCGACGAAGTGCGGCTCGCCTTGGAGAACCTCAAGCCCGACTGCTGGAAGCTGCCAGCAATCCAGGGCGTGTTCAAGGCACTCGAGACGATCGTCAAGAACGGCTACATGAAGCCCGGCGGTGGTGGCACCCAGTTCACCGCTGCGCAGGCCCAGTGGAGCAACGACCAGGCCGCACTTCTGTACCCCTCGGGCTCGTGGATCGAGAACGAGATGAAGACGCAGACCAAGGAGGGCTTCGAGATGACCGGTGCGCCGGAAATGACCCTCACGTCGGGCTCGCAGATGCCCTACACGGCCTTGCACTCGGCGGCCGGCGAGCCGTTCGTCGTCCCGAGCAAGGCCAAGAACGTCGCCGGTGGCAAGGAGCTCCTGCGGGCGATGTTGTCCAAGGAGGCAGCCACCAACTTCGCCAAGACCAAGCTCGCGCCGACGATCGTCAAGGGCACCGTCCCCGCCGACGGGTTCGGCTCCACGGCGCTGCAGTCCCAGGGCAAGATGCTCGAAGACGCCGGATCCGACGTGTTCACGTGGAACTTCGTCGACGTCTACGGCATGAACCAGGACCAGCTGGTCCCGTGGAACGCGTTCCTCTCAGGCCAGATCGACGCAGCCGCGCTCACCAGCGAGCTGCAGAAGATCACCGACAAGGTAGCGAACGACCCCTCGGTCAAGAAGGTCGAGGTCAAGTGACCCGGTGCCCGGCCCGGCACGACTCTGCCGGGCCGGGCACACTCGGGTCCTCCACCTGTCGGCGCCGGGTGGGCTGGCAGCCGTGCTCGAGGCACCAGCCGACCGACAGCAGCAAAGGGAACAACGCCCATGACCGCAGTCACCCCACAGACCGTCACTCCGACGGTGTCACGACGGCGTCGCCGACGTATGCCGATGGCGCGCCGGGTCTTCGTACTTCTCACCCTCGGCATCCCGTTCGTGTTCTATGCGGTGTTCGTGCTGTGGCCGTTCGCCCAGGCGTTCGTCTACTCCCTCACCAACTGGAGCGGGTTCTCGGACACGTTCGACTTCGTCGGCGTCGCCAACTACCGCGCCCTGATCGGTGACGAAACCTTCCTCAAGGCCGTCCGCAACAACCTGCTGCTCGCGATCGTCGTGCCGGCCGTGACGATCACGCTCGCGCTGGCGTTGGCCACGATGGTGACGGTGGGCGGGTCGAGCGCCGGCGCTGTCCGGGGCCTGGCCCGGTCGTCGTTCTACCGGATCGTGTCCTTCTTCCCCTACACCATCCCCGCGATCGTCATCGGCCTGATGTGGTCCCAGATGTTCGACCCCTCCAGCGGGCTGGTCAACGGACTCCTCACCGGTATTGGCCTGGACCAGTTCGACTCGTTCGCGTGGCTGGGTGAGGTCAGCACCGCGATGCCGGTGACGATGTTCGTCATCATCTGGGGCTTCGTCGGGTTCTACATGGTCCTGTTCATCGCGGCTATCAAGGGCATCCCCTCCGAGTTGTACGACGCGGCCCGGGTCGACGGCGCCGGCCGAGTGCGGATGACCATGGTGGTCACCCTGCCGATGGTGCGCGAGACGATCCAGACCGCCTACATCTACCTCGGAATCCTCGCGCTCGACGCGTTCGTCTACATGGCCGCCCTCAACGCGAGCGGTGGCCCCCAGAACTCCACCCTGACGATGACGCAGGACCTGTTCAACACCGCGTTCAAGAAGGGTCAGTTCGGCCTCGCGAGCGCCATGGGTGTGGTCCTCGCGGTCCTGACGCTGCTGTTCGCGGCCATCGTCTTCCTCGTCAGCCGTCTGGGCAAGGGGAAGGATCGCTGATGAGCGTCGCCAACCCGCCCCGCACGGCCCCGACCACCCGGGCGCCCCAGCAGGTGCCCAGTCCGGCGCCGAAGGGTGAGCGTGCCGTCACCGTCGTGTCGCACCTCGTCCTCATGCTGTGGTCGATCGTCGTCATCCTGCCGCTGGTCTGGGTGTTCCTGTCGTCATGGAAGACCACCGGCGAGATCTTTCAATCGCCACTCGCGCTGCCCCAGCACTGGAACCTGGACAACTACGTCGGCGCCTGGACCGACTCGCACATCGGCCGGTACATGCTCAACTCCGTCATAGTCGTGACCTCGGCCCTGGTGCTGGTCATGGCACTGGGCTCCGCGGCGGCATACTCCCTCGCTCGGTACGCCTTCCGCGGCAGCGGCGTCGTCTACTACTTCATCCTTGCCGGCCTGACCTTCCCGATCTTCCTCGCGATCGTGCCGCTGTTCTTTGTGCTGAGGAACCTTGGGCTGCTGAACACGCTGCCCGGGCTCGTCGCGACCTACGTCGCGTTCGCGTTCCCGTTCACGGTGTTCTTCCTCTTCCCGTTCTTCCGCGCCCTCCCTCAGGAGATCGCCGAGGCCGCTGAGCTCGACGGCGCTGGGGAGTGGCGGACGTTCGCGCAGGTCATGCTCCCCATGGCGCGGCCGGGGATCGTGGCGGTCGCCATCTTCAACTTCCTCGGCCTGTGGAACCAGTTCCTGCTCCCTGTCGCGCTCAACACCAACGAGGACAACTACGTGCTGTCCCAAGGCATGGCGCGGTTCGCTTCACAGGCGGGCTATGCCGTGGACTTCGGCCAGCTCTTCGCGGCCGTGGTCATCACCATCGTCCCTGTCCTGGCGGTCTACATCTTCTCCCAGCGACAGCTCCAAGGTTCCCTCTCCCAAGGCACGCTGAAGTAGGCGGCGTGCCCTCGCCGCACGTTGTGTGCCTCGGGGCACACCGCAAGAGCACAACGACCCATCCCGACTGCGTTGCACGACCTGTGTTGATCGGTCGACGGGAGAAGCACTTTGATTCGATCACACCGCCATGGACGAGGGGCCGACGAGCCCTCGTTACCGTCCTGGAGCGGGCATGACCGCGCGACAGCCCAGGGCAGCTGACCGCGGGTCGCGCTGGAGCACCTTGCTCGGACTCCTGGCCGAGCGCGGCCGACTGAGCGTGGCGGAAGCCGCGGAGTCCCTCGGCGCCTCCGAGGCCACCGTCCGCCGCGACTTCGGCTACCTCGCTGCGCAGCAGTTGGCCACCCGCACCCACGGCGGCATCGTCGCGACCGCAGTCGCCTACGACCTCCCGGCTCGCTACAAGGAGGCGGGCAGCGACAGCGCCAAGGAGCGGATCGCGACCTACGCTGCCGACATCCCGAAGGAGGGCACGGTCGTGGGGTTCAACGGCGGGACCACGACGAGTGCGGTCGCGCGCCGCCTCGCGGCGCGATCCGACCTGGCCATGTCGTCCACCCGACCCGCCATCACCGTCGTCACCAACGCCCTCAACATCGCCACCGAGATGGTGCTGCGACCGTTCGTGCGCTGCGTGTCGCTGGGTGGGGTGGCACGGCCGGAGTCCTACGAGCTCACCGGCCCGCTGGCGTCGATTGTCCTCGGAGAGCTGTGGCTCGATACCGCGGTGATCGGCGTAGACGCGGTCTCGGCGCAGGCGGGCGCCACGTGCCAGCACGAGGGCGAGGCCGGCATCAACTGGCTCATGGTGCAGCGCGCCGAGCGAGTGATGGTCGTCGCCACGGGTGACAAGCTGGGTGCCCGCGCATTCGCCCGTATCTGCCCGGCGAGCCGGATCGACGTGGTCATCACCGACGGAACCGCCGATCCCGCCGCCGTGACGGACCTGCGGGCCGCCGGTGTCACTGTCGAGGTGGTCTGAGCGCGCTCGGGGACAGGCTGGGCGTGGCTGTTCAGACCAAGTGGACCTGGACGCCGGCATCGCGCAAGGCGCGGATCTCCTCTGGGTCAGCGCCCACGGTAGTGACGAGATGGTCGATCCGCTCGGCGGGACAGATGGCCGCGAAGGTGCGCTCGCCGAGCTTGTCGCTGGTCGTGACGCAGATGACCTGCTTGGAGCGCTCGATCATCGTGCGAATAATCGCGGCCTCCTCCTCGTCGCGGCACGTCGCGCCCTCGCGTGCCGTCAGGCCGCTGACACCGACGAAGGCGACGTCGAGCCACAACTGCTGCAACACCAGAGTCGCGAGGGGGCCGGTGACCTCGTAGGACTCCGGGCGGGCGACGCCACCGAGGGAGACGCACTGGACGTGCGGGCGCAGCACCGCCTCAGTGGCGATGTTCAGCGCGTTGGTGACGAGAGTGATCTCGCTTCCGTCGGCCACGAGGTCCTCGCGCCCGGTGATGGCGCGCGCCGTGGCGGTGGTCGTCGTGCCGCCGTTGAGGCCGATCACCTGGCCCTGCTGGACGAGCTTTGCGGCTGCGTCGGCGACGCGAGCACGGTCGTCGTCGCCGAGGCTGTTGCGGTACCGATAGGGCAGCTCGTAGGCCACCGACGTCGCGACAACGCCGCCATGGTTGCGTGCGACGAGCTGCCGTCTCGCGAGATCGGAGAAGTCACGCCGGATCGTCGCCTCGCTGACCCCCAGGAGCTCCGCAGCCTCCCCCACGCCGAGCCGGCCGGACGTAGCGAGATGGTCGAGCATGATCGACCACCGGCTGGCCCGGTTGCGCCCGTGAGCGGTCTCATCGGTCACGCGTCGAACATATCGCAGCTGGCCATTAGACATGCCCATTGCTGCGCGTTTAGGCTTGATTTCGCGCAGACACGATCAGAACGGAACTATCCGCGCCCCGTCCCCCGACGCTCCGGAGCCGCCCCATGTCGCAGACCTCTCATCTCGCCCGCGAGATTGCCACTCAGCCCGACGACTGGGCCCGCACCATTGCGCGCCTGGACGAGTTCAGCGAAGCGCTTCCCAGGCCCGGCGAGCGGGTCGCGACGATCGGCTGCGGCACGTCGTGGTTCATGGGGCAGGCGTATGCCGCCCGGCGTGAGTCCCTTGGACAGGGGATCACTGATGCGTTCGCCGCCTCCGAACATCGGCTGGGGCGCCGCTACGACCGGGTCGTGGTCGTCAGCCGCTCGGGCACCACGACGGAGGTCATCGCCGTCGTCGAGAAGCTGCGGGCCGCGAAGGTGCCTCACGTGTCGATCGTGGCCACGCCAGGGACCCCTGTCGCGGAAGCCTCCTCGTCGACGATCGTGCTCGATGACGTCGACGAGCAGTCGGTGGTGCAGACCCGCTTCGCAACCACGACGCTCGCGCTGCTGCGCGCTTCCCTCGGCGATGACCTCGCTCCCGTGGTGGAGCAGGCTCGCGCCGTTCTGGCGGAGGACGCCATCCACGCGTTTGGCCCCCTGTTGGCGGCCGAACAGGTGACCTT
>DASUQN010000545.1:0-2058 GCA_036280515.1 Intrasporangium sp.
TCCCGATGAAGCCGATGTTGACGCCGTTGACCTTCTTGACCGACGTGGCCGGCAGCAGGGTCTGGCCGTTGTCCTTGCGGATGACGTTGGCGGCGAGCCACTGGAAGTCGGCGCCGGCGTAGGGCGCGTCCGGGAAGTAGCAGCCGTCGGTCGGGTGGCAGCCGCCGTTCTGCATGCGCAGCAGCTCGGTCGTGCCCTCGTCGAACTCGTGGTTGCCGACGCTGGAGACGTCGAGGCCCATGGCGTTGAGCGTCTCGACGGCCGGCTCATCGTGGAACATGCCGGACAGGAAGGTCGACCCGCCGATGAGGTCACCTGCGGCGACGGTCAGGGTGTTCTCGTGGCCGGCCCGCAGCTCGGTGAGCTTGGCCGAGAGGAACTCGGCGCCGCCGACGTCCTTGCCGTCGAGCGGACCGGTCTCGTTGTTCTTGGCTTCAAGGTGCCCGTGGTAGTCGTTGAACGACAGCAGCTGCACCGACATGTTCGCGCTCGGGTTGGGCTTGTCGTTGTCGTTCTTCGCCTGGGCGGGGCTGACGGCGAACGCCGTGGCGCCCAGCAGCGCCGCTGCCCCGACAGCGACGACGCGGCTGATGCGATGCGTCATGTATGACTCTCTCCTGATCTGGGTGCTTTCGGACGACGAGGGTCTTTCTGACCGGTATGTCCTCCGCGAGACCTTACGAGAGATCGGCGCCGAGTGGGACGAAGTGCAGCGGATTGGGTTCGCCCGTCACCGGACCGTCACCGGCGCGTCACCTGGACTGTCACCTGGACTGTCACCTGGACTGGAGGGCATCCAGGGCGACGGCCATCGCGGAGGCGACCCGCCAGTCGAGCCGCCAGCCGTTCTGCTGCGCGGGCAGGTCAACGAAGTAGGTGTCCTTGAGGCCGACCCTCTTGGTCGAGCTCATGACGACCGATCCGTCCGCCGCCTGGAAGTCGAAGTGGAACAGCCAGGGGACCGGCAGGTCACCCGCGAGCGGGATGAAGTCCCAGACGCGGCGCAGCACCGCGACCTTGGCGTTCCGCTCCTGCCCGACGCACTCGAAGCCCTCCGACGTCCCCAGGTGCCACGTCGACCTGCCGAGCGACGCCGTGAAGTCCTTGCGGAACCAGCCGATCGGCTGGCCCAGGCCGTCGACGATGTCGTAGCGGGACCCGAGGTCGACGACCTTGCGTGCCTTGAAGCCGAAGAGCGGATGCGTCTTGGCGGCGTCGGTGAAGAAGGTGACCTGCTCCTTCATCGCCATCCGCTTCTGCTCGGCGAAGCACAGCAGGCCGAGGTCGTTGCCGGCCCCGTCGGTGCGGATCACCTCGTAGCGGTTGACCATGAAGGTCATCTTCTGGCGCACCTTGAGGCGCTCGAACTCATGGGAGGGGGTCGCCGGCTGGGTCATGCGCCTAGGCTCGCACACGCTGTTCGGCCCTTCGGGCTGCTGGCCGTATGCCGCTGAGCTCGCTTCCATACGGTCGTGACCAGATCCGTCCGCTGGGTGACCGATGCCGACCTCGTGCGATGCCCCGTGGGCAGCGAGGCTGGGAGCCATGAACCGAGCACTCGTCATCATCGACGTCCAGCAGTCCTTCCGGGAGCTGCCCAGCTGGGCGCAGGTCTCCGCCCCCGACATCGCCGACCGCATCGCGCCGCTCGTCGAGCATGCCCGGACCGCCGGCCACAAGGTCGTCTGGGTCCTGCACTCCGAGCCCGGCACCGACACTCCCTTCGACCCGGAGAGCGGGCACGTCCGTCTCCTGCCCGGCCTCGAGCCCGCGGACGGGGAACCGGTGCTGCACAAGACGAGCCACAATGCCTTCACGACGACGAACCTCGGTCAGTTGCTCACCCAGTGGGGTGTCGGTGGGGTCGACGTCGCCGGGATCCGCACGGAGCAGTGCGTCGAGACGACGGCCCGGCTCGCGAGCGACCTCGGCCACGACGTGCGGTTCGTCGTCGATGCGACGGCGACGCACCCGCTGCCCACGGCGGACGGGTCGCGCGTGATCCCGGCGGACGAGGTCATCGAGCGGACTGCCGCTGCGTTGCAGGGGCGCTTCGCG
>DASUQN010000546.1:0-2229 GCA_036280515.1 Intrasporangium sp.
GATGGGCCGGTTCGGGTGCCCCGAGGCGGCCGCCAGGGACAGGATGTCGGCGCTCTTGGCCTCGTCCTCGGTGAGGTGGTGGAACGCGTAGGCGTTGTCCCAGAAGATGGTGAAGTCGGGCGCCGCCGTCGGCATCGCGGCCAGTCGTGCCGCGATCTCCTGGGAGACCACGGCACCGGTCGGGTTCGAGTAGGTCGGGACGATCCAGATGCCCTTGACGGTCGGATCGTCCCTGACGAGCGCCTCGACCGCCGCCATGTCCGGCCCGTCCGCGCGCATCTCGACGGTGACCATGTCGATGCCGAAGGACCCGACGAGAGAGAAGTGACGGTCGTAGCCGGGGACCGGGCAGATGAACCTGACCCGGTCCTCCTGCGACCAGGGACGAGGGGACTCGACGCCGCCGTGGAGCAGGAAGTCGACGATCGTCAGGTGCATCATGGTCAGGCTCGAGTTGCCGCCGACGATGACCTGGGCCGGGTTGGTCCCGAGCAGCTCGGCGAAGATCTCGCGCAGCTCGCCGAGCCCCTCGAGGCCGCCGTAGTTGCGCACGTCCGTGCCGGACCGGTCCCTCGGGTTGGTCGGCAGTCGCAGGAGTGCGTCGGACAGGTCGAGCTGGTCCGCAGCAGGCTTGCCGCGGGTGAGATCGAGCCGGAGGCCAGCGGCCCGGAGCTCGTCGTATGCCTGCTGCTGGTCCTGCAGGTAGTGCGCGAGCTCGTCGTCGGAGAGATCTGCCAGGGGCACGTGCGTGGTCACGAATCGATCCTCCCACCAAAGGCAACCGGGTCGCCGGTCCGGTCTGAATCCCGGTGGTCCTGCGGGTGGTGACGTCCACGCCCGCCGGTTCGCCATGACCGTCTGCGTCCCGTATGATCGACCTTCGGACGGCGCCCTGGCCCATCGCTGACGGCTGCCGTTCCGCCGGGAATCCCCCCACGAGACTCGGTGAAGGGCAATAGCTCAATTGGTAGAGCACTGGTCTCCAAAACCAGCGGTTGGGGGTTCGAGTCCCTCTTGCCCTGCGTTCCACAAGTGGTCGTCGTGCGTGGCGGCACGCGACTTATCGCCTCGCCAGCTCGAGGTGCTGTCGCGGGCCTCGACCCAAGACAGAAAGTAGGAATCGTGACGGAGACGAAGGCCAAGAGTGGGCCCGGCCGGGCCGACAGGGCTGCGGGTGGCAACCCTGTCTCGCGTTTCTTCGCCGCGATCAGCCTCTTCGTGCGGCAGATCCTCGACGAGCTGCGCAAGGTCGTTCGGCCGACTGGCCCCGAGCTGGTGCGCTACACGACGGTCGTCGTCGTCTTCGTGCTGGTCATCATGGGGATTGTGTCCGCGCTCGACTTCGGATGGAGCAAGCTCGTCTCGTGGGCCTTCGTCGGCGGGTAGCTCGCGCCGCCGGAGCCGACAGCCGAACCAAGAGCAAGGAAGTAGGTCAGCAAGTGTCCGACCAGTTCGCCCAGCAGGGCGTTGACACCGAGTACGCCGAGGGCGACGTCCGGGCCACCGAGGCCGACTCCGTCGACCCCGGGCTCGACGCTGTCGTGGACGCTCAGGCCGACGGCGCCACGGTCGATGTGGCTGTCGACGAGGCGGTCGACGAGTCCACGGACCTGACCGGCGAGATCGAGATGGCCCAGGTCGCCGAGGAGTCCGACGTGGACCCGATCGCCGCCTTCAAGGCCGACCTGCGCGCGCGAGTCGGCGACTGGTTCGTCGTGCACTCCTACGCGGGCTACGAGAACCGGGTCAAGGCCAACCTGGAGACCCGGATCCAGACCCTCAACATGGAGGACTACATCTTCGAGATCGAGGTCCCCATGGAAGAGGTGACCGAGATCAAGAACGGCCAGAAGAAGCTCGTTCGCCGGGTCCGGATGCCCGGCTACGTCCTCGTCCGGATGGATCTCACCGACGAGAGCTGGGGCGCGGTGCGCCACACGCCCGGGGTGACCGGCTTCGTCGGCAATGCCCACCAGCCGGTGCCGCTGTCGATCGACGAGGTCTTCACCATGCTCGCCCCGAACCTCGAGGTTCCCACCGAGACCGGAGGCACCGCCGCCGCCCAGGCTGCGGCCCCAAAGCCGGTCGCCGTCGTCGACTTCGAGGTCGGCGAGTCGGTCACCGTCATGGAAGGGCCCTTCGAGACCCTGCCGGCGACGATCTCCGAGATCAACCCGGACACGCAGAAGCTCAAGGTGCTCGTCTCGATCTTCGGCCGCGAGACCCCGG
>DASUQN010000547.1:0-2755 GCA_036280515.1 Intrasporangium sp.
GGGTTCCCCGCCGATGCCGTCCCGACGGACGTCGTCAAGGGACCGGACGGCGCGTGGTACGTCTCGCAGCTCGTCGGATTCCCCTTCGAGAAGGGCTCATCGACGATCTGGCGGGTCGTCCCGGGGCAGGAGCCCACGGCGTGGGCGACCGGCCTGACGAACGTCACGTCCCTTGCCTTCGCCAGCGACGGCTCGCTCTACGCGGTGGAGCTCGCGTCCAACGGCCTGCTCCAAGGGCCCATCGGCTCACTCGTCAAGGTGCACCCGCAGTCCGACACGCACCACGTGGTGGCAGGCGGCCTCTTCGCACCTTACGGCGTCGCGATCCGGGGCCAGAACGCCTACGTCACGACGGGGTCCGTCGTCGCCGGCGGTGGGCAGGTCGTCCGCATCGCCCTCTGAACCACACGCGAAGGTGCCGTATGCCGCTGAGCTGGCTCAGCGGCACACGGCACCTTCGTCAGTCGTCGAGCTCGAGGACGTACGCCGTTCCCGTGTCACGGAAACCGACGCGTCGATAGATGCGCGCCGCGTCGTCCGAGCCAGCCGTGAGGAAGACGAGGTCGACGCCCCGCTCGCGGCAGGCAGCGACGAGTGAGCGGGTGATGGCGCTGCCGTGGCCGCGGTTGCGGTGAGCGGGCGGCACCGCGATCCCCATCAGCTCGGCCACGTCCCCGCGAGGAGCCGCCGATCCGGCGCCGCACAGGCGGTCCCCTTCGTAGGACGCGACGACGATCAGCGCGCCTTGTTCGATGAGCTCGGGCTTGCGGCCGGTGTCGTGGGGCTCGACCCGGTCCCGGCCCTTGAAGCCCGCCTTGACCGTGCCGAACGCGATGCCGAGGTGCGGGTCGGCGTGCGGCAGCTGTCGGGCCCGGGGATCAGCCTCCATCGGGACGTCGGCCGGGAGCGTGAGCAGCGGGTACCGGTGCGGCTCGTGGCCCGCACCCCGGACGGCCGGCAGCAGGGACGGCGTCACCTCGTCGACCCACTCGATCGCCTGGGGCAGACCCAGCTCGACCTGGCGTGCGAGGACTCGTTCGACGGCCTTGGCGGTGAAGGTCGCCGACCCGTGCAGCCTCGGTCGCGCGTAGAAGTGCCACCCTGTGCCCTCCTCGGGGACGAAGAGCGTGAACGGGCCGACCTCCTCGGTCGTTGCCGCGGCTCGGGGAACCAGGTCGTAGTACTCCTCGATCCGCGCGAACAGGCAGTGGTCACGCGTCATGCCGCCACCCTCGCAGGCGTGCTGCTTCCCGATCCAGTGCATTTCTCAACGGTTACGCGAGCGTCACATGGATGGTCACATCCACGGTGTCCAGCGGGTCTGTACCTATGACCGCAGGACGGGAGAATGGGACGAGATGACTCACGAAACTGACGACTCGGCTTGGCTGGCGGCTCGATTCGAGGAGCACCGCGGTCGCATGCGTGGCATTGCGTACCGCGTCCTCGGATCCGCGACGGAGGCGGACGACGCGGTACAGGAGGCGTGGCTGCGCCTCAGCCGGACCGATGCCGAGGAGGTCGACAACCTTGCGGCCTGGCTCACCACGGTCGTCGGCCGGATCTCGCTCAACATGCTGCGCTCGCGCAAGACCCGTCGCGAGGAGCCGCTGGACGTCGACGGGCCCGGACAGGTCGGACGGGCCGCACGGGCCCTGACGTCTCACGATGGCAGCGATCCGGAGCAGGAGGCGATCCTCGCCGACTCGGTCGGCGTGGCCCTGCTCGTCGTCCTCGACACGCTCTCTCCGGCGGAACGTCTGGCCTTCGTCCTCCACGACCTGTTCGACCTGCCCTTCGACGAGATCGGGCCGATCGTCGGGCGATCCTCCTCGGCTGCCAGGCAGCTCGCGTCCCGGGCGCGGCGGCGGGTGCGCGGGACGCAGACCCGGCCCATCGACCTGCCGCGGCAGCGTCGGGTCGTCGACGCCTACCTCGCCGCGGTCCGAGAGGGCGACTTCGAGGGGCTGCTCCGGCTCCTCGACCCGGACGTCGTTCTTCGGGCGGACGCCGGCGCGTCGCCAGCGGGGCGGCCGGTGCAACTGCGCGGTGCCGAGGTCGTGGCGCGCGCCGCCATGGCCTCGTCCAACCGCGCGAGGTACAGCGCGCCGGCGCTCGTCGAGGGGTCAGCAGGGATCGTCATGGCCCCCCGGGGGCACCTCTTCCTCGTGCTGTCCTTCGCCTTCGAGGGGGACCACATCACCGCGATCGACGTCATCTCCGACGCGGACCGTCTCCGCGACCTCGACCTGGCGGTCGCAGACTGACCCCTCACGGGTCTACCCTGCCGACTGTGGTGACGAGCGGCGACCGGGCCGGCGGCAACGGGGCCGAGCTGCTGCGCGACGTGCTCCGCGCGCCCGTGTACGAGGCGGCCGTGGTCACTCCCCTCGAGGTCATGGAGTCCCTCTCCGAACGCATCGGCAACATCGTCGAGGTCAAGCGTGAGGACCGCCAGCCGGTCCACTCCTTCAAGATCCGCGGCGCCTACACGCGGATGCGGGCGCTGACACCCGACGAAGCCGCCCGTGGAGTCATCGCAGCCTCCGCCGGCAACCATGCCCAGGGTGTCGCGCTCTCGGCCTCGCTGCTCGGCATCGACGCCGTCGTCGTCATGCCCGTCACGACGGCCCCGATCAAGGTCGACGCGGTCCGCAGCCACGGCGCAACCGTGGTCCTCTTCGGCGACACCTTCGACGAGGCGAAGGAGCAGGCCCTCTCCCTCGCAGCGCAGCACGGCCACACCTACATCGCC
>DASUQN010000548.1:0-4315 GCA_036280515.1 Intrasporangium sp.
GCGAAACCGGCGATCGGCAACGCGTGCACTGCCGCCTCCGTGCCGCCCGCGACGACGACGTCGGCGCGACCATTGCGGATCATGTCGATCGCGTAGCCCATGCTCTCTGCACCGGACGAGCACGCGCTGACGAGGGTGTGGACCCCCGCGCGGGCGCCGAGCTCCATCGAGACCGCAGCCGACGGGCCGTTCGGCATGAGCATCGGGACGGCGAGTGGGTAGACCCGGCGCGGCCCCTTCTCCTTCAAGGTGTCCCACTGGTCGAGCAGCGTCCACACGCCACCGATGCCGGACCCGATCACGGTGCCGAGCCGCTCGGGGTCGACCTCGGGTCTGCCGGCGTCGGCCCAGGCTTCCCGGGCCGCGATGAGGGCGTACTGGCTGGAGGGGTCGAGACGCCTGGTCTCGACCTTGGCGAGCACCTCCTCGGGCTTCGTCGCGATCGTGGCGGCGAAGGTCACGGGCAGCTCGTACTTGGCCACCCAGTCGAAGTCCATCGTGCGGGCTCCGGAGCGCCCGGCGAGTATGGCTTCCCATGTCTCGGGGGCGGTGCCGCCCACGGGCGTCGTGGCGCCCAGGCCGGTGACGACGACGCGTCGGTTGGACGTCATGGTGAGGTGCTCCTCGTCAGGTGAAGTTGGGTGGTTCGTGCGGTGTGGAGGTTTCCGTATGCCGCTGGGCTGGGTCCCGGCCCTCCGGCCGGACCCAGCCGCGCGGGCTCTGGACGGGTCGCTCAGCCCTGGGCGCTGCCGATGTAGCTGACGGCGTCGCGGACCGTCTTGAGGTTCTTGACCTCGTTGTCGGGGATGCGGACGCCGAACTTCTCCTCCGCGTTGACGACGATCGTCATCATGGAGAGGGAGTCGATGTCGAGGTCCTCGGTGAAGGACTTGTCCATCTCCACCGACGCGGTGTCGAGGCCGGTCTCCTCGTTGACGATCTCGGCGAGACCCTCGAGGATCTCCTGCTCGGACTGAGCCATCTGTCTGCTCCTTTGGTGGTCACCTGGTGGTGGTCATCTGTCGGTCACTGCATCTGTTGGTGCTGCATGGCGGGCGTCCGGGTGAAACACCAGAACCTCCTCCGTGGCCCCGAGTACCCGTCGGGACAAGCGGGAAACGAGGAGTCCTCAGGGGAGGACGATCACCTGGGCCGCGTAGACCAGGCCGGCCCCGAAGCCGATCTGAAGCGCGAGGCCGCCACTGGGGATCTCGCCCTCCGCGAGCATCCGGGTCGTGGCGATCGGGATCGAGGCTGCTGAGGTGTTGGCCGTCGTGACGATGTCGCGCGCGACGGGGATGTCCGGCGGCAGCTTGAGCTGCTTGACCATGGCGTCGACGATCCGGATGTTGGCCTGGTGCGGGATGAAGGCGTCGAGGTCGTCGGCCTTGATGCCCGCGCGGTCGATGGCCTGCTGCGCGATGGGAGCCATGCCCCAGACCGCCCAGCGGAAGACGCTCTGGCCCGCCATGGTGAGGGTCGGCCAACCCTTCATGGACACGCCTTCGACCGGCTCCGGGACCCCGGGGGCCTCGACGCTGCCGTCACCCAGGATGTCCCGGACCTCGAGCCACGAGTGCCGGTTCGAGATGACGTCCCGTTGGGCGCCGTCCGAGCCCCACACCGTCGGGCCGATCCCAGGAGTCTCGGAGGGGCCGATGACGGCCGCGCCGGCGGCGTCGCCGAAGATGAAGGCGGTGCCCCGGTCGTTGTAGTCGGTGAAGTCGCTGAGCTTCTCGACACCGACCACGAGGACGTAGTCGGCCGACCCGCCCTTGACCATGTCGCTGCCCGTCGCCACGCCGTAGCAGTAGCCGGCACACGCGGCGGAGATGTCCATCGCCGGCGCCGTGGAGCCGAGCCGGGCCGCGAGCTCGGGAGCGGCCGCCGGCGTCTGGTAGGGGTGTGTCACGGTGGCCACGAGCACGAAACCGAGCTGTTCGGGGCTGATCCCTGCATGGTCGAGTGCCTGCCGGGCCGCGTGCTCGGCCATGTCGATGACACTCTCGTCCTCGGCGGCACGGTGACGGCTGACGATCCCGGAGCGTTCCCGGATCCACTCGTCACTCGAGTTGATCGCGTCGACGATCTCGGCGTTCATCACGACACGGGCCGGTCGGTAGGCGCCGACCCCCACGATGCGGGAGTGGCGTGCGCTGCCTGGGTCGATGATCGCGCCGGTGCCCTTGGGCTCTGGGGTGGTGGTGGATGAAGTCACAGGTAAAGCCTCACTCGTCGTCGACTCGTGCGGAAGGGGAAGCGGCGTGCGTCGTGGCGGTGCCGGCGTGCGCCGAGATCATGCGTTGGGCGGCCTCGAGGTCGTCCGGGGTCTTGAGGGCGAGCGTCTCGACGCCCTTCATGGCCCGCTTAGCCAGGCCGACGAGGGTCCCCGCCGGGGGAAGCTCGATCAGGCCGGTGACGCCCAGCTCCAGCATGGTCTCCATGCAGAGGTCCCAGCGGACCGGGTTGCTCACCTGACGCACGAGGCGGTCGAGGGCCTCGCGCCCGTCGGCGACGGCCCGGCCGTCCGCGTTGGACAGGAGCGTGACCGAGGGGGCTTGGGTCTGTGTGGTCCCGGCCAGCTCCTCGAGGACGCTGACCGCGGGCGCCATGTGGTGGGTGTGGAAGGCCCCCGCGACCTGCAGCGGGATGACGCGAGCCCTGGCCGGGGGATCGGCTGTGAGGGCTTCGAGCTGCTCGAGGGTCCCCGCCGCGACGGTCTGCCCGGCCCCGTTGACGTTGGCCGGGGTGAGGCCGTGGCGCTCGAGGGTGGCGAGCACGTCGTCCGGGTCACCGCCGAGGACCGCGGCCATGCCGGTCGGGGTGACGGCACTGGCGGCCGCCATGGCCCGACCGCGCTCACGGACGAAGACGACCGCGTCACCCGCGTCGATGACACCAGCGGCGGCCGAGGCGGTGATCTCGCCGACCGAGTGGCCCGCCACGAGGCCGACGCCGTCGAGGGTGACGGCGGCGTCGCCGAGCAGGGGTGCGAGCGAGACCAGGCCGGCACCCACGATGAGGGGCTGGGCGATCGCGGTGTCCGTGATCGTCTCGGCATCCGAGGTCGTGCCGTGAGCGACGAGGTCGATGCGGGTCGACTCTGAGAGGCGGACGAGCTGGTCGCGCACGCCGTCGACCTCCAGCCAAGGGGTGAGGAAGCCGGGGGTCTGGGAGCCCTGTCCGGGACACACGATCGCTAGCACCCGTCCAGCCTCTCCGATCGAGAGCCCGGATGGGGGCTCCGAATGTCACGAAGTCGATCGGGCGGGTTTGGAGGTTTCCTCCAACTGTGGTCGAGGGCTCGCGCGGGTGGCACGTTCGGCAGCGGAGAGCCGGCCGAGGGCCAGGGCGATCCGGGCCGCCCACGCGTCGCGCGGTTCGGTCAGGTCGAAATGGGTCAGGTCCTCGATCCGGCCGAGCCGGTAGCGGACCGTGTTGGGGTGGATGAACAGGGCCCGGGACGTCGCCTCGAGGGAGCGGCCGCTCTCGAGATAGGTCTCTGCCGTGGCGAGGAGCGCGCGCTGGGCCGACCGGGCGAGGGGTCGGTGGATCTGGTCCACGAGCAGGCGTTGCGCCGGGACGTCGCCGGCAAGCGCGCGCTCCGGAAGCAGGGCCTGGGACTCCACGATCCGCGGCGCCGCGGGCCAGGCAGCGGCAGCGGAGAGTCCGCTCAGAGCCGCACGGGCCGACCGGCCTGCGGCGAAGAGATGGGGGACCGTCGGCCCGACGACGATCGGACCCTCGCCGAAGCGGTCCGACACGGCCGAGACGACGGCCAAGGGGTCCTCGGTGCCGCCGAGGATCGCGATGAGCCGGGTGCGCTGCACGATGGCCAGCGCCTCGCCGCCCTCGTGTCGCACGGCACGTCGCAGGGCGTCCACCGACGCCGCGGCGCCACCATCGGTCATGGGAGTGGTTCCGACGACGACGGTGACGTGGCCGACCTCGTCCCAGCCGAGCGCCGCAGCCCGCGACTGCATCGAGTCGTCGGCCTCGCCACGGAGCACGGCGTCGACGACGAGAGACTCGAGCCGGGCGTCCCAGGCGCCGCGCGCCTCGGCCGCGCCCGCATAGACCTCGGCGGCGGCGAAGGCGATCTCGCGACTGAACCGCAGCACGGACTCGCGCAGCAGCTGCTCGTCGCCCGGACCGGCCAGGCTCTCGACCCTGGACTCGACGACGTCGACGACAGTCCGGACGAGGTCGAGGGTCTGCCGCAGGCTCACCGTCCGCGTCAGCTCCTGGGGCGCCTTGGCGAAGATCGAGATGGCCGAGGGTGCACTGTCCTCGTGGGCCCGGAACCAGGCGATGA
>DASUQN010000549.1:0-4512 GCA_036280515.1 Intrasporangium sp.
TGGTCGAGGTCGTGCGCAACAAGGGCTTCCGGGTCACCGAGGTCGACGACAAGGAGCTCGACGCGCTCGCTGAGCTGCGCGGCCTCATCGAGATCCCCGTCATGGGCCTTGTCGCCGAGCAGTGCGAGGGTCCGATCGCAACCGCGGTGGAGCGGCTCCGACCACTCGCCCGCAAGCTGACCAAGGCCGCGGCCGCCGGCGACCTGCTCACCTTCATCGAGGTGGACAACGAGTTCCACACCCGCTTCCTCGCCCTTCACGGGAACCACCACGTCGTCTCCGTGGTCCGGGACATGCGTCGCCGCTCCCGCCTCTTCGGCCTCGAGGCCCTTGCTGCGGCAGGCGTGTTGGCCGAGATGTCGCAGGAGCACGAGGAGATGGTCGACGCCGCCCTTCGTCGTGACGGGCCCGCCATGCGCGACGTCATGACTCGGCACATCGGACACGTGCGCTCGGCCTGGGCGGGCGGCGCCGAGTCAGGAGGCCACGGGGACGACCAGACCCGTTGAGCCGGAGCACTCGACGGTCACCTCCAGGCCCGTCCGCAGGGCCGCCAGGTCCTGCGCGTCGACCATGGCCACGGGAACGGCGGTGCCATAGAGCTCGTCGGCCACGATCGCCCCCAGCGTGACGATCGCGTCGGGCTCGGCGAGGACGATCGCGACTGGCCCCGAACCCCGGCGCAGCTGCTCGGTGAGGACGTAGGAGCTCGAGCTCGACCCGCGCCCGCTGCGCATGACGAGCACCGTCCCCGCGACGGATTCGTCGCACTGCGGATGGTGCCAGTCGATGATCCGGCCGTCGAGGTCGGTGCCGCCCCAGAAGGACAGCGGTTCGTCGAGCCTGAGGACCCTGCCCCGCGCGGAGCCCGCGTGCAGCGGGCGCGCGGTGAGCGGCATACGGAAGATCGCGTCAGCGAAGGATGTCATCGTCGACGAGCACCCTTCCCGCGCGGGCGGACTCGACGCACTCGGCCACGCTGGCGAGGACGACGTCCACGCCCAGGTTGCCGGGCGCGTAGTGAGCCCACTTGCCACTGTTGGTCATGACCGTGCGTGCCTCCGGGCGAAGGATGGAGGTGACGTAGGTGCACGTGTCAACGACGATTCGTATGCCGCTCTCCTCCAGGGTTCGCACGTGGCCGCGCCGTTCCGCCTCCGCGAGGACGGACCTCCCGGTCGAGAGGTAGAAGTCGACCCGGTCGGCGATGGCCGGGCCGCCTTCGAGCATGCGGGCCAAGGCTTCGACCTCGTCGATCGAGGCGTGTGGGGTCCCGAGGCTCACGACGTCGAGCCAGGTGCTGGTCGCGGTACTCAGCTCCCGTCGGGCCGCGACGAGGTCGTCGCTGGTCAAGGTGATCGTCGGGGCGGGCTCCGTGGTGCCAAGGGCGGATTCGACGGTTGGCGCTTCCGGCGTGACTCCGACGACATGGAACATCGCGACGCCGCCGGACGACGCCGCAGCTGCACCGAAGGCCTTGAGCTGGTCCTCGGTCATCGACGTCGGCAGGCCGAGGAGGACCGGGTTGCGGGTGCCGACGCGCGTGCCGACGAGGTAGCCGAGCAGGGGTGCGGTGAGGTCGAGGGCGAGCGCCCGCTCCGGGATCGCGGTGCAGTCGACGACCACCTGCCCGCGGCGGCCCGCGTCGGTGTGCAGACCGGCGTAGGGCGCTCGTCCCGTTATCGCCGCGCAGATGTCGAGGAAGTCACCATAACGGTCGCTGCGCGCTCCAAGGACGCTGTTGCAGAAGGCAATTGCGTTGGACTCTGCCCAGGCGACGTGCTCGCCGAGCATCGGCCGCGAGTCCAGCTGGTAGGGCGCACAGGTCCACGTCGCCCTGGCCCCAAGTGCGAGGTAGGCCTCCATGAGGGCGCGCCCGTTCGTCGCCACCTCGCGCTCGGCGTCGGTCTGGTCGCGCACGAGACCCGGGTGCAGCAGGTCGATCGAGCCGACGTTGAGGGTCGTCGGCACCGTCACCCTTGCTCCGAGCTCCTCGAGCCGGGTCGCGAAGTCGAGGCCGGCCTGCCCGTGGTAGAGGCAGCCGTCGATGTGGGCGGAGCCGATCGCAACGAGCCGGGTCGCGCCGCGGACACGCGCGACCGCCGTGACGATGCGCATCGCCATCGCGAGACCCTCCCCGTGGCGGCCGTCGAGCATGTCCTGCTCGTCGGGAGTCAGCACAAGGGCATCCGCGGAGGGTGTCGGCACTCGACCTCCTTTGTCGGGCGAAGTACTTCCCGTCGGTGACGAGATAATCAGCTGGAAACGTCCACCCTATGAACGGAGAACCGCCCCATGTCCAGCTTGTCGATCCCTTGGCTCGATCGCGAGGCAATGGGCCGCGCCCTGCCATGGATCGAGGTGGTCGAGGTCCTCGAGGAGTCACTCACCAGCGGAGCCGCGCCGGGCAACACCCCGGCGCGCACGTTCGTGCCGGTGCGTCGCGGTGAGCTGATCCTCATGCCGGGCGAGGTCGGGCCCGATGTCGGGATCAAGGTGCTCTCCGTCAATGACCGCTACGCCGAGCTGGGCGTCCCGCGCATCCAGGGCCTGCACATCGCGCTCGACGGGGAAACCCTGACCCCTTCCGCGATCCTCGACGCGGAGGCTCTCACGGTGCTGCGCACGTCCGGGCTCTCGGCGCTGGCGGTGCGTCAGCTCGCGCCGACGGGCGCGAGATCGCTGCTCGTCTTCGGTGCCGGGCCGCAGGCGGCCGGCCACGCCCTCGCGATCAACGCCGTCCGACCGCTTGACGAGGTCGTCGTCGTGAGCCGCCGGTCCGCGGCCGTTGGGGCACTCGTGGCGGAGCTCGGGGCGGCCGGGCTGAGTGCCCGTCCGGGCCGTGCGGAGGACGTGGCTGGGGTCGACATCGTCGCATGCTGCACCACGGCCGCTGAGCCGCTCTTCGACTCGAGCCGGCTGCGGCCAGAGGCGACCGTCGTCGCCATCGGGTCGCACTCGCCCGACCTGCGCGAGGTGGACACTGACCTCGTGCGACGCGCCACGGTCGTCGTCGAGTCGCGGGACTCGGCGCTCTCGCAGGCGGGCGACATCATCCTCGCGATCGCTGACGGCGTCGATTCGGGCACCGCCATCACCGGTGACCTGAGGGAGCTCGTGGCGGGAGCGCTCCCGGTCGCCGCGGGCCAACCGCGCTTCTTCAAGAGCGTCGGCGAGGCCTGGACCGACGTCGTCGTCTCCGCTGCGGCAGTCCGCGGTCTCCCGGCAGCCACCACCACGTGAGTGAGGGCGCGCGCCACCTGACGCGCCCAAGCGCTGGCGCCGACAGCGCATTCAACGGCACCAGCGACTAGCGGGCCACGACACCGTCGAGCGAGACTCCGAGCCAGCCAGCGAGGTCCTCGAGCTCCGCCAGCACCCCCACCCTCATGGCTCGGCCGAAGCGGACATCCTCGTGGATGGCCTCCACCCGGAGCACCTTGTCCTTGCGGTCGACCTTGGAGTCGACCTTGCCGACGAGCCGGTCGCCATGGAGCACCGGCAGGGCGAAGTAGCCCCACCGTCGTTGCCCGGCAGGCTTGTACATCTCCAGCGTGTAGTCGAAGTCGAAGAGCTCGAGCGCCCGCTTCCGGTCGTGCGACAGGCGGTCGAACGGTGACAGCAGCGCCGTCCGCCCTCGGAACTCGTCGTCGACCCGCTCGAGCTGGTCCGGATCCACGCGCCACTCACCGGCTACGCCGTGGACCACAGCGGCCACCCCGGCCTCACCGACGAAGGGCGGCTCGCTCGGCATCGTCGTGCCGGTCGCGCGAGCGATGCCGAGCGCTCGCAGCCGTCGCTCGTCCCGCAGCCGTTTGGCCTCCTCCGGCGTCATGCGCGGTAGGTCCGGGGCGTACACCCGCGAAGCGAGGTCCCAGATCCGCTGCCGCCCGCGCCGACCCACGATCGCAACCTCGCCCCGGAGGACGAGGTACTCGAGCATCTGCGTCACATTCCGGTTGTTCGTCCACCCGGTGGACGGCCACGGGACGTCGGACGTGTCGGGTATGTCCTTCGACTGCAACGGTCCCTCGGCCTCGAGCCGAGCCAGGATGTCGTGGCGGAACCGGGCGTTGCCCTCGAACCAGGCCCGGGAGTCGGGGTACCGCGGGATGTCGTCCGCGTCCGCGAGGTAGAGCGGCAGGTCCTCCATCGGTCGGATCAAGGCGTTGAACTCGAAGAGCGACCGGTCCTGCTCCAGCGCCTTCTTCAGCTGTGCCGGCTCGTACGTCGACCCGAGTCGGCTCCACGCGACGAGATCGGCACTCGGCGCCACGGCCGCCGTCGGGTCGAGCTGGAGCAGGGTCAGCTGCCGCACCACCTCGACGAGGTCCGTCGGGCGATTCGCATCGAGGAGCTGCGCGCGGATTGCGATGCGCCTCGCCTGTTCGCCGGTGAGCCGTTGGACGTCCACCCCGTCGACGATAGACCGAGCCAGGGACAGCAGGCATGGCAAGCCCGCCACGAGACCGACCAAGCCGTATGCCGCTGAGCCGGCTCAGCGGCATACGG
>DASUQN010000550.1:0-3340 GCA_036280515.1 Intrasporangium sp.
TCTAGGTGAGGGTCCAACCCAACCCGGTGAGGACTCCGCTGGCGGGCGCTTGTGTCATGGGCGGTGTTTCACGTGAAACCGGGACTGCGGCGACGCCGCCCCCGTTGGCAGGCGCCCAACGCGATGTCGTGGCCGGTGTGCGCCAGCGTCCACCGACGAGAATCCGAAGCCCGATCGCCCCCAAAGCCGCTCGGTTCCCCGCGGGTCGGCTTCTCGGTCAGCAGGCGGTGCGTCAAGCGCGGCTCGCCACCGCCACCTGCTTACCACTGTCGGTCACCCGCCGATCACCTGCCGGCTCGAGAGATGGGCCGTCCGGCGCATGTGCCGGAGCGAGGTCGGCGCCTGCTGTGCGAGGCCGGTGACCCAGAGGTGCGCCCCTGCTGGGTCGAGCCCGATCAGTCCAGCCCGAGGCCGCGTCCCCTCCACGCCGTTTCACGTGAAACAGCGCAGCTTGCCGCCGCGCCGTCGGTGACCCAGGTGTGGCGAGCCTCGCGGACCCGCGTCAGATGTTCCCCGCTGCTCCGCGATCGGCGATCTCGCCGGCGGCCTCCAGATACGCCAGGGCGCCGCTGCTCGTCGGGTCGTAGGTCATGACCGTCTCGCCAAAGCTCGGTGCCTCTGACACGCGGACGGATCTCGGCACCGTCGTCCGGAGCACCTCCGCGGGGAAGTGCTCGCGCACCTCCTCGGCGACCTGGGCCGAGAGGCGGGTCCGGCCGTCATACATGGTCAGCAGGATGGTCGAGACGTGCAGGTCCGGGTTGAGGTGCGCCTTGACCAGCTCGATGTTCTTGAGCAGCTGGGACAGACCCTCGAGGGCGTAGTACTCGCACTGGATCGGAATGAAGACCTCCGACGCCGCCACCATCGCATTGACGGTGAGCAGCCCGAGGCTCGGGGGGCAGTCGATGAGGACGTAGTCGTAGTCGTGCCCCGTCTCTGCGGCCGCGCGGAGCGCCTTCTGCAGCCGGGTCTCGCGGGCAACGAGCGACACGAGCTCGATCTCGGCGCCGGCCAGGTCGATCGTCGCCGGAGCGCAGAAGAGACCCTCGACGGTCGTGCACGGCTGAACCACATCGAGGAGCGGCACCCCGTCGACGAGGACGTCGTAGATCGAGGGCACTTCGGCATGGTGGTCGATCCCCAGCGCGGTGCTGGCATTCCCCTGGGGATCCAGATCGATGACGAGGATCCGGAGACCGGCCTGCGCCATCGCTGCCGCGATGTTGACCGTCGTCGTCGTCTTGCCCACTCCCCCCTTCTGGTTCGCGACGGTCATGACGCGAGGCTGGACCGGCTTGGGGAACGGTCGCCCCGTCAGCTGGATCCGCCGCCGCACGTTCTCGGCGACGGCGTGTTCGTCCTCGAGGGAACCCATTCCGTCGCCGTGGCCGACGCCGCGCGTTTCACGTGAAACGACGGTCCCGGGCGCGGTCATGGTTTGTTCTTCCACATGGTTGTCCCCAACAGCCTGGCTCGCTACTTCGTGCGTGATCGGCCCGGCCGAGAGGTCGCTGTCCACATCGTTGTCCACAGGGGTCGGCACGCCGCCGTGGAGAGCCGGTTCGGAGGCCGGGGCCACGGCGATCGACGGGTCCGGAAACCCGCTCGGTTCACCGAACGAGCTGGACGTGGTCGCGTGGTCATCGGGCGAGGGTGGCCCATCAGCCTCGACCGAGCGAGTCGGCGTGGCCAGATCGTCGTCGCGGAGAGCAGCCGAGGCGTCGCCGTGGGACGCCTCGCCACGGACGAGACCCGGCTCCGATTCAACCAACCTGTCCCCATCGCCAGCCACGTCCGTGCTGCCATCGGCGTCGGGTGGAGGACCGCCCACCGTTGGCGGGGCGGCCGGGGACGGCTCCACCAGCTGGCGCGTGTCAGCGGCCGACGCGCTGAAGTAGATGTCTGCCCCGATCGCCCGACCGTCCGCGGACCGTGCCTCGGAATGAGTTCCGCTTCGAAGAGCCGCGCCGAATCCTGCCGACCTCCAAGGCCCCATCAAGGGGGGCACTTCCGCACTGGTCGCGGCCGCGGCCGCAACGAACGGCTCAGCTCCGGGGGCTCCAGAGAGACCCGCCGCCGGCGGCGGCTGGTCAGCCGGGCCGGAGTCCGACGAGGATGGGCTCGGGCGTTGCTCGGGGTTCGCCTCGGGACCCCCAGTAGCACCGGCCGGGGTCACTGTCACGGAGCTGCTCCTTTCACCCTCCGGGGCCTCCATCCAGGCCGACGCATTGCCTGCCAGCTGAGGGTCCTCCGGTTCAGAGTCGCTGGGCCCAGAGCCACCATGCCCGGCAGCCCCTGGCTCCGCTGCCAAGGAGTCGGTTTCGGAAGGCAGTGGCGCTTGCCCCTCGGTAGCCTCATCAGCCTCGTCCTCGACCGTTTCACGTGAAACAGGTGCAGCGACGTCGACCCACCCGAGGCGTCGATGCTCTGCCGTTGGCTCTGGAGCGGCGGTGGGCCAGCCAAGGTTGCTCACGGGGTCGTTACCTCCAGGGGTGTGGCGGCTCCCGCCCTTCCGGAACAGTTCCCGCCAACGGGATGGTCTCTTCTCGATCATCGGGCACGCCGGCGCTGATCGCGAGGCGACGAGCCGGACGAACGCCCACCTCGAGATCGATCCGTCCGCCGACGTGCCGAGCCGGCGCTACTCGACGCCAAGTTGCCAAACAGCCGACGATCGATGGCGTCGCCGATGGTCACACGGAGGACGATAGTCGGGTCGGCGACCACCCCTTCTCCGATCGACTCCACGTCCGCCTGGACCACTCCGAGGCGCAGCAGCGCAGCTTGCTGCTCGGCCAGTTCGGCAGCGGCGCGGCTGCCCTTCAGCGCAAGGAGGGAACCTCGCGGAGTCAGCAGCGGCAGGGTCCACTGCGCGAGCTGGAAGATGCCGGAGACCGCACGTGCCGTCACCCACGGCGCCGCGAGCCGGTCCCACATCGACTCTGCCCGCGCCGTGTGGATCACGACGTTGTCCAGCTCGAGCTGGGCGGTTACGCCGGAAAGCCAACCGGTTCGCCGGGACAACGGCTCGACCAGGTGCAGCTCGAGATCCGGTCGAGCGATGGCGAGCGCCAAACCGGGCAGACCCGCTCCGGACCCGATGTCGATGACTCGCTGCCCACGGGCACCGGCCGGAATGAGGTGGTGGACCAAGGCGCAGTTGAGGACGTGGCGGTCCCAGAGTCTGGGTGCCTCTCGCGGGCCGATGAGGCCGTAGCTGATGCCGGTGTCGGCCAGGACCCGGACGAATTCCTCGGCACGAGGGAGGTGCTCGCCGAAGATGGTTGCCGCGGCGGCCGGAGTCGCGGGAACCCCATTCATGAGGCCGTCCTGCTGA
>DASUQN010000551.1:0-5958 GCA_036280515.1 Intrasporangium sp.
CTCAAGGAGCACGAGGACATCTTCCGCGAGCACTTCGCGACGGTGATCCCCGCCGGTGACAACAAGTTCGCCTCGCTCAACACGGCCGTCTGGTCGGGTGGGTCGTTCATCTACGTCCCGCCGGGCGTCCATGTCGACATCCCGCTGCAGGCCTACTTCCGGATCAACACCGAGAACATGGGCCAGTTCGAGCGGACCCTGATCATCGCCGACGAGGGCTCCTACGTGCACTACGTCGAGGGCTGCACCGCGCCGATCTACAAGTCGGACTCGCTCCACTCGGCCGTCGTCGAGATCATCGTCAAGAAGCACGCCCGCGTCCGCTACACGACGATCCAGAACTGGACCAACAACGTCTACAACCTCGTCACCAAGCGCGCCACGTGCGAGGAGGGCGCGACCATGGAGTGGGTCGACGGCAACATCGGCTCCAAGGTGACGATGAAGTACCCGGCCGTCTTCCTCCTGGGCGAGCACGCCAAGGGCGAGACCCTGTCCATCGCCTTCGCCGGTGAGGGCCAGCACCAGGACACCGGCTCGAAGATGGTCCACGCGGCTCCCAACACGAAGAGCTCGATCATCAGCAAGTCGGTCGCCCGCGGCGGTGGACGCTCGTCGTACCGCGGCCTCGTCCAGGTGCTCGAGGGCGCCTCGCACTCGGCCTCGACGGTCCGCTGCGACGCCCTGCTCGTCGACACCATCAGCCGCTCCGACACCTATCCCTACGTCGACATCCGCGAGGACGACGTGTCGATGGGGCACGAGGCGACCGTCTCGAAGGTGTCCGAGGACCAGCTGTTCTACCTCATGTCCCGCGGGATGGCCGAGGACGAGGCCATGGCGATGATCGTGCGCGGCTTCATCGAGCCGATCGCACGCGAGCTGCCGATGGAGTACGCCCTCGAGCTCAACCGCCTCATCGAACTCCAGATGGAAGGAGCCGTCGGCTGATGACCGTTGCCGACACGCTTGTCGAGTCCGCAGACGGGATGGCGCAAGGCCGCGGGAAGACGCACGTCGACCCCGTGGGCGCGTTCGTGCCGGTGCAGTCCCGGGCCGAGCGCACCGCATCGTTCGACCTCGCCGACTTCGCGGTTCCCAGGGGTCGTGAGGAGGAGTGGCGCTTCACCCCGGTGAAGAAGCTCGCCGCCCTCCTCGCGGAGGGGTCCAGCCCCGCCCCGTCGTGGGCGACCGAGCTGCCCGAGGGGGTCACGACGTCGCCGATCACCCTCCGCGAGGCACGTGAGCTCGGGATCCTGCCCCCGCAGGACCGCGCGGCCGCGGTTGCCGCGGCAGGTGCCGCCGAGGTCCTCCTCGTGGACATCGCGCCCGAGGCCGAGCTGTCGGAGCCGGTCCGCCTCGTCCTCGACGGTGCCGGGGCTGACGGCGCGCCCGCACACGCGCACGTCGTCGTCCGCGCCGGACACCACTCGCGGGCCACCGTCGTCGTCGACCACCGGGGATCCGGCCAGCTCACGGAGCTCGTCTCCGTGGTGACGGGTGACTCGGCCGACCTCACCCTCGTCGCCGCCCAGCGCTGGGCCGACGGTGCGATCCACCTCGGCGAGCACGACGCGCTCGTGGGCCGCGACGCGACCTACCGGCACATCTCGGTGTCGCTCGGTGGCGCGGTCGTCCGCCTGAACGCCAACGTCCGCTACGCCGGGCCCGGCGGCGACGCGACGCTGCTCGGCGTCTACTTCGCCGACGCCGGCCAGCACCTCGAGCACCGGCTCTTCGCCGACCACAACGCGCCGCGGACGCGGAGCAACGTCGTCTACAAGGGCGCCCTCCAGGGCGAGACCGCGCGCACCGTGTGGGTCGGTGACGCCCTGATCCGCGCCGCCGCAGAGGGCACCGACACCTACGAGCTGAACCGCAACCTCATCCTCACCGACGGCGCCCGGGCCGACTCCGTGCCCAACCTCGAGATCGAGACGGGCGAGATCGTGGGCGCCGGCCATGCCTCGGCGACAGGACGATTCGACGACCTGCAGCTGTTCTACCTGCAGTCGCGGGGCATCCCGGAGGACGAGGCCAAGCGGCTCGTCGTCCGCGGCTTCTTCGCCGACATCGTCCGCGAGATCCCGCTCACCGACCTGCGGGACGAGGTGGCCGCAGCAATCGAGGCGGAGCTCGCCTCCACCGCATACGCAGCGCCCACCAGCAGCGCGAACACCACCGACAGCACCACCGACAGCACCAAGGAGAACTGACCCACAATGAGCACGCTCGAGATCAAGGGACTCACCGTCTCGGTCCAGACCGAGGACGGCCCGAAGGAGATCCTGCGCGGGGTCGACCTGACCGTGAAGTCGGGGGAGACGCACGCGCTGATGGGTCCGAACGGCTCCGGCAAGTCCACCCTGGCCTACAGCGTGGCCGGGCACCCCAAGTACACCGTCACGGGTGGCACGGTGACGCTCGACGGCGAGAACGTCCTCGCGATGAGCGTCGACCAGCGGGCGCGCGCCGGCCTCTTCCTCGCCATGCAGTACCCGGTCGAGGTCCCCGGCGTCACGGTGAGCAACTTCCTGCGGACGGCCAAGACCGCCATCGACGGCGATGCACCGAAGCTGCGCACGTGGGTCAAGGACATGAAGGGAGCCATGGCGAACCTGCGCATGGACTCCTCCTTCGCCGAGCGCAACGTCAACGAGGGCTTCTCCGGTGGTGAGAAGAAGCGTCACGAGATCCTCCAGATGGAGCTGCTCAAGCCGAAGATGGCGATCCTCGACGAGACCGACTCCGGACTCGACGTCGACGCCCTCAAGGTGGTCGCCGAGGGCGTCAACCGGGCCAGGGAGACGAACGACCTCGGGGTCCTGCTCATCACGCACTACACGCGGATCCTGCGCTACATCAAGCCCGACCACGTTCACGTCTTCATCGACGGCAGGATCGTCGAGGAGGGCGGCCCCGAGCTCGCTGACCGCCTCGAGGAAGAGGGCTACGACCGATACGCGCCGGCTGCTGCCGCCGCTGACGCCTGAGAGGCACTTGACCGAGATGCGCTCTGCCGCCACGCCGCCCGCCGGCACCTTCACCGGTGAGGAGGTCGCTGCGATCCGCCGTGACTTCCCCATCCTGTCGCGCACCGTGCGTGACGGCAGGCCGCTCATCTACCTCGACTCGGGCGCCACGTCGCACAAGCCGACGCCGGTCCTCGACGCCGAGCGGACCTTCTACGAGCAGCACAACGCGGCCGTCCACCGCGGCGCTCACCAGCTCGCCGAGGAGGCGACGGACGAGTACGAGGCGGCGCGGGCGACGATCGCCGGCTTCATCGGGGCGCCCTCGGACGAGGTCGTCTTCACGAAGAACGCGACCGAGGCGATCAACCTCGTCGCCTATGCCTTCTCGAACGTCGGCCCCACGGATGACCCGAAGGACGACCGCTTCGTGCTCGGCCCGGGCGACGAGATCCTCATCACCGAGATGGAGCACCACGCCAACCTCGTGCCGTGGCAGGAGCTGGCCCGGCGCACGGGAGCCACGCTCCGCTGGATACCGATCGGCGCCGACGGAGCCCTCGACCTGACCGGCCTGGCCTACCTGCTCACCGAGCGCACCAAGGTGCTCGCGGTCACCCACGTGTCCAACGTCCTCGGCACCATCAACCCGGTGACCGAGCTCGCCGAGCGGGCCCACGCCCTCGGCGCGCTCGTCGTCGTCGACGCGTGCCAGTCGGTCCCGCACCTGCCGGTCGACGTGACGACGCTGGGCGCGGACTTCATCGCCTTCAGCGGCCACAAGATGTATGGGCCCATGGGCATCGGAGTCCTCTGGGGTCACGCCGACCTGCTCGAGGTCATGCCGCCCTTCCTGACCGGCGGGTCGATGATCGAGCTGGTGACCATGGAGCGATCGACGTGGGCGCCGGCGCCACAGAAGTTCGAGGCCGGCGTGCCCAACGCCGCCCAGGCGGTCGGCCTCGCTGCTGCCGTCCGCTGGATCGAGCGGATCGGCATCCAGCGCATCCGCGACCACGAGGCCATGCTCGTCGACGGGCTGCTGGCCGGACTCGCCGAGCGCCCATGGGTCCGCGTCGTCGGCCCGCGTCGGGGCACCCCGCGCGGGGGTGCCGTTGCCTTCGTCGTCGAGGGCGTGCATGCCCACGACGTCGGCCAGGTGCTGGACGACGCCGGAGTTGCCGTGCGGGTCGGGCACCACTGCGCCTGGCCGCTCCACCGCGCGCTCGAGACGGCGGCGACCACCCGGGCGTCGTTCGCCGTCCACAACACCCGCGAGGAGGTCGCCGCCCTGCTCGAGGCGCTCGACCGGGTGCCCGCGATCTTCGGCCTCGACGCGAAGACCGCGGCGAGGGCGAGCTGAGATGGACCTCTACCAGGAGCTCATCCTCGAGCACTCGAAGCGCCCACACCACGCCGGTCTGCGCGAGCCGTACTCCGCCGAGGTGCACCACATCAACCCGACCTGCGGCGACGAGGTCACCCTCAGGGTGTCCATCGCCGAGGGCGGCGTGGACCCCGTCGTGCGAGACGTGTCCTACGACGCCAAGGGCTGCTCGATCTCGATCGCCTCGTCGTCCGTCCTCGCTGACGAGGTCATCGGACATCCCGTGTCCGAGGCCCTGACCACCTTCGAGGCGATGCGCGAGATGCTCACCTCGAAGGGGAAGGTCGCGGGTGACGAGGAGATCATCGGTGACGGCGTCGCCTTTGCCGGCGTCGCGAAGTATCCCGCCCGGGTGAAGTGTGCGCTGCTCGGCTGGACCGCCCTCACCGACGCCCTGGCCCGCTCGGGCCAGGACATCAGCCGCCCGGCCGCGGCCGTCCGCTCACAGTCCACGCCTGCACAGTCCACGCCTGCAGAGCCCACGCCTGCAGAGCCCACGCCAGCACAGCCCACGCCAGCACAGCCCACGGGAGCGAAGTCATGACCACCCAGACCACCCCTGCCAACGTCGCGGACGTCGAGGAGGCCATGCGTGACGTCGTCGACCCCGAGCTTGGCATCAACGTCGTCGACCTCGGCCTCGTCTACGGGATCACCGTGGACACGCAGTCGCACGCGGTCATCGACATGACGCTGACCTCGGCTGCCTGCCCACTGACGGACGTCATCGAGGACCAGACGGCACAGGCCCTCGAGGGGCTCGTCGCGTCGCACCGGATCAACTGGGTCTGGATGCCGCCGTGGGGCCCCGACAAGATCACCGAGGACGGCCGCGAACAGCTGCGCGCGCTCGGCTTCAACCTCTGACAACCACTGGCTGACGGTGGGCGAGCGCGTCATCGAGGTCGACCCCGAGCGGCTCGACCGGTGGCTCGCGGGCTTCTCGGCGCGACACGGCCCCTTCGACGCCACCCGCGAGGACACCGCGGATGGCGTCGTGCTTCGCGCGCGGGCAGCTGACGGCGCGAGCGTCGAGGCCAGGCCGTTCGCGCACGACCCCCTCGGCATCGTCCTCGTCAGGAGAGGTGGGTATGCCGCTGGGCTCGCTGTCGCAGGGACGCTCACGGCCACGAAGGTCGGGTCGCGTCATGTGCAGTCGCGCACGGCGGCGGGAGGCTGGTCACAGCAGCGGTTCGCCCGCCGCCGCGGCAAGCAGGCCGACGAGCTGGTCGACGCGGTGGTCCGGCACACGCGACGGATCCTGCTCGGGGATGACGAGTCACCACAACAGGACGCCGAGGGCCTGCCCCACGGCCTGGTCGTGGGCGGCGACCGGGCACTCGCACGCCAGGTGCTGGAGGCACCTGCGCTGCGCGCGCTGCGCCGCCTGCCGATGCGCGAGCTCTATGACCTGCCGGACCCGAGACGCGACGTGCTGGTGACAGCGGTGCGCCGGGGACGGGCTTACCGGGTCACGCTCACCGAGCCCGATGAGCCCGGCAACCTCTGACCCAGACGACCGCGAAACACCTGGTCGGTGTACCGCGCGGTCAGTCAGCTGACACTCTCCACGCCGAAGGTGTTGCACTGGTTGATGTC
>DASUQN010000552.1:0-5193 GCA_036280515.1 Intrasporangium sp.
ACCCGGAAACACGCCCGGGAGCAGGGAGTTGCCCCTGAACTTCCGCGCGCCGGTTCATTGCCGGGTGAGTTGCGCGGGGTGGGAGTGGCACCTGTGCGCAGATGCGGCGATAGACTGTGCTTCATGCCGCATCTGCGAATCAGCGAAGCCGCCGCCCTGCTTGGCGTCAGCGACGACACCGTCCGCCGCATGGTTGACTCCGGCCGCCTCGACGGTGGCACGGACGAGGCCGGCCGGCGCACTGTCGACGGCGCCCAGCTGGCCGCGGTTGCCCAGGAGCTCGCCCACCCCGCCGAGATCGGCACCATCGGCGGCGCCTCGGCGCGCAACCGCATGCGCGGCATCGTCACGGCCGTCACCAGGGACAAGGTCATGGCGCAGGTCGAGCTGCAGTGCGGCCCGTTCCGGATCGTCTCGCTCCTGTCCAGCGAATCCGTCGACGATCTCGGCCTCGAAATCGGGTCTGTCGCCGTTGCCTCCGTCAAGGCGACCAACGTCGTCGTGGAGGTCCCCGCATGAGAGGGGCACGTCGCCGCGAACTCAGCTCAGCGGCATACGGCATCGTCGTTCTTGCTCTTGCCGCCTGCGGCAGCTCGACTGTCGGGAGCGAGCCGACGGCGACCAGCCACACCGTCACCGTGCTCGCGGCCGCCTCCCTCACCGAGTCGTTCGACCGGCTCAAGGCGGACTTCGAGGACAGCCACCCGGGGATCGCCGTCGAGGTGTCGTACGGGTCGAGCGCGACCCTGGTCCAGCAGGTCAACCAGGGCGCGCCGGCGCAGGTCATCGCGCTGGCCGGCGAGGCTGCGGCCGAGCCCCTTGACCAGAGCCTCGTCAGGAAGTCGAGCATCTTCGCCACCAACGTCCTCGAGATCGCGGTCCCGCCGGACAACCCCGGCAAGGTCAACGACATCAACGACCTCGGCAGGGCGGGCCTCAAGATCGTCCTCTGCGCGGAGACGGTGCCATGTGGCAAGGCCGCAGACGCAACGTTCAAGAAGGCGCGTGTCGTGCCGTCCGTCGTCTCCCGCGAGGTCGACGTCAAGGCGACCCTGGCCAAGGTGAAGCTCGGCGAGGCCGACGCCGCCGTCGTCTACCACTCAGACGTCGTCGCGGCCGGCGGCGCCGTCACCGGGGTCCCGATCCGCGACCCGTTCAACACGAGCCTGCGCTACCCGATCATCACCTTGTCCGACGACGAGGCCACGGCCAGCTTTGTCCAGTACGTGCTCTCGCCGGAGGGGCTCGCCACCGTGCGGTCCTTCGGACTCGGGGCCCCGTGAGCCCTTGGGTGGCGTCCGGCACCACCAAGCGGTCGTATGCCGCTGGGTGGCGTTCCCGGGTCGCCCTCGGCATCCCTGCCGGGCTGGGTCTCGCACTGCTCGCCCTGCCCCTCCTGGCCCTCCTGCTCCAGGCCGACTGGGCGCGGCTGCCCAGCGACCTGACCCAGCCCACGGCGCTGCTGGCCCTGCGGCTCTCGCTCCTGACGACGACCACCACGGTGGCCCTGTGCCTCCTGCTCGGCACGCCGCTCGCCTGGGTCCTCGCCCGCAGCGACCACCCGGCGGTGCGATGGGTGCGGGCGCTGGTCACCGTGCCGCTGGTCCTGCCCCCCGTCGTGGGCGGCGTCGCCCTGCTCATGACGTGGGGGCGGAATGGCCTCGTCGGCCAGCACCTGACGGTCTTCGGAGTCCAGATCCCGTTCACAACGGTCGCCGTGGTCCTCGCCGAGACGTTCGTGGCCCTGCCGTTCTTCGTGCTCGCCGTCGAGGGCTCGATGCGGGGCCTTGACCCGCGCCTCGAGTCCGTCGCGCGGACCTTGGGGGCGAGCGACCTGCGCTACCTGCGAACGGTGGCGCTGCCCCTCGTGCTCCCCGGCATCGCGAGCGGGGCGGCGCTGGCCTGGGCACGGGCGCTCGGCGAGTTCGGGGCCACCTTGACGTTTGCCGGAAGTTTCCCCGGCCGCACCCAGACGGCGCCCCTGGCTGTGTACGCCGCCCTTGAGCAGGATCCCCAGATCGCGATCTCGCTGAGCATCGCTCTGCTCGCTGTCAGCATCGCCGTCCTCGGCACGCTGCGTGGGAGGTGGCTCCGCTGACTGGGGGGCTCGATGCGCAGATCCGGCTGACCCGCGGCACCCTCGATCTCGACGTCGACCTGCAGGCCGAGCCGGGGCAGGTCATCGGGGTGCTCGGGCCCAACGGGGGCGGCAAGACCTCGACCGTCCTCGCCCTGGCGGGCGTGCTGCGCGTGGAGTCGGGCCGCGTCCGCGTCGGCGCCCAGAGCTGGGACGAGGACGGCCGGCGCCTGGCCCCCGAGGCGCGGCATGTCGGGCTCATGCTCGCCGACCCGCTGCTCTTCCCGCACCTGCGCGCGGTCGACAACGTCGCCTACGGGCCGCGCAGCCGTGGGATCGCTCGAAGCATCGCTCGAGAGCGGGCTCGGGCGGAGCTCGACCGCGTGGGCCTCGCCGAGTACGCCGATGCGAAGCCGCGGGAGCTGTCGTCCGGCCAGGCGGCGCGAGTCGCGCTCGCGCGGGCCCTGGCCACCGATCCGGCACTCCTCCTGCTCGACGAGCCGCTCGCCGCGTTGGACCCGGACACGCGCGCGCGGACGCGCTCCGAGCTGGGAGCCCGCTTGGCGGCATACGGCGGGGTGACGGTCCTCGTGACGCACGACCCGCTCGACGCCCTCACCCTGGCGGACCACCTGGTCTTCATCGAGAACGGCACGGTGAGCCAGGCGGGGACACCCCATGAGGTGCTCCGCGAGCCGCGGAGCGCCTATGTCGGCACGGTCGTGGGACTGAACCTCTATGCGGCACAGGGTGACTCCCACGGGCACGTGACGATCGACGGCGACGGCCTCCTGGTCACCACGGACCCGACAGAGGGTTCGGTCTGGGCGGCTTTCGCGCCGAGCGCCGTGTCACTGCACCGGCACCAGCCGGAGGGGTCGCCGCGCAACACGTGGCGCCTGCGGATCAGCGACGTGACGATGCAGGGGCAGTCCGCCCGGGTCGGGCTGAGGGGGCCGATCGACCTCACGGCCGAGGTGACGCTCGAGTCGATCGCCGCGCTCGGGCTGCACGTCGGTCAGGACGTCTGGGCCGCCGTCAAGGCGACCGAGGTGCGGACCTATCCCCGCTGAGGTCGGGTTTGGGGCTGATTACTTTGACGTCCTAGTATCTGGACCATGCCAGCGACGAGGTTGATGCCGACCGACGAAGCCACCGACCTCATCGAGCTGACCCGCGAGATCTGCCGCAAGGACCTCGCGCCACAGGTGGACGAGGCAGAGCGCAAGCACGAATTCCCGGAGCAGGTCTTCCGCACCCTGGGCGCGGCGGGGCTGCTGTCGCTCCCCTACCCCGAGGAGTATGGCGGCGCAGGGCAGCCCTATGAGGTCTACCTCCAGGTCGTCGAGGAGATCGCCTCGGTGTGGATGAGCGTCGCCGTCGGCGTCAGCGTCCACAGCCTGACGGCCTATCCCGTCGCCACCTACGGCACCGAGGAGCAGAAGGAGGCGCTCCTGACCGGGATGCTCTCCGGCAACCAGCTCGGCGCCTACTGCCTTTCCGAGCCGCTCGCGGGATCGGACATCGCGTCGATGTCGACCAGGGCCACTCCCTCGGACGAGGGGACGAGCTACTCCCTCAAGGGCACCAAGGCGTGGATCTCCCACGCGGGCCACGCCGACTACTACACGACCTTCGCCCGCACGGCCGACACGGGCGGCAAGGGCCTCTCGACCTTCATCGTCCCCGCCGACGCCCCGGGCCTGGCGTTTGCCGAGCCGGAGAAGAAGATGGGCCTGCACTGCGATCCCGTCGCGCAGGTCATGTTCGACGGCGTCCCGGTCGACGCCGCGCGGCGGATCGGCGAGGAGGGCCAGGGCATGATGATGGCGCTCGCGGCACTCGACTCCGGCCGGCTCGGGATCGCCGCTGCCGCAACCGGGCTCGCCCAGGCTGCTCTCGACCAGGCCGCGGCGTACGCCAGGGAGCGGCAGCAGTTCGGCCGTCCGATCGCCGCCAACGAGGGCCTCGCCTTCCTCATCGCCGACATGGAGGCCGCTGTCACCGCCTCCCGCGCCGCCTACCTCCACGCGGCTCGGCTCAAGGACGCCGGTCGGGCCTTCAGCAAGGAGGCGGCCGTCGCCAAGCTCGTCGCCACCGACGCCGCGATGAAGGTCACCACCGATGCCGTGCAGGTGCTCGGCGGCGCCGGCTACACCGAGGACTTCCCGCTCGAGCGCTACCTGCGCGAGGCCAAGGTGACGCAGATCTTCGAGGGCACCAACCAGATCCAGCGCCTCGTCATCTCCCGGCACGTCCTCGCCAACTGACCGGCTGACCCCGAAAGGCCCCTCATGCAGCTGAACTCGTCCTCCGTCGCGATCGTCACCGGCGGCGGCTCCGGTCTCGGCGGCGCGACCGCCCGCCGCTTCGTCGCGGACGGCGCCAAGGTCGTCATCATCGACCTCGAGAGCTCCGGAGGCCCGGCGCTCGTCGAGGAGCTCGGTGGGGACAGCGCCGCCTTCGTGGCGGCCGATGTCCGCGACGAGGCGCGGGTGCAGGCGGCGATCGACCGCGCCAAGGCGATCGGTGAGCTCCGCGTCGCCGTCAACTGTGCCGGGGTCGCAACGCCGGGTCGGGTCATCGGGCGCCAGGGACCGCTCGCGCTTGACACGTTCAGGACGGTCGTCGACATCAACCTCGTCGGCTCGTTCAACGTATTGCGCCTGGCCGCCGCGGCCATGCTCGACAACGAACCGCTCGACGGTGACCGCGGTGTCATCGTCAACACGGCGAGCATCGCCGCCTTCGACGGCCAGATCGGCCAGGCTGCGTACGCCGCCAGCAAGGCCGGCATCGCCGGACTCACCTTGGCGGCTGCACGCGACTTGGCGGACAAGGCGATCCGCGTCATGACGATTGCGCCCGGAACGTTCGAGACGCCGATGCTCGCCGGGCTGCCGGAGGAGACCCGCCACGTCCTGGAGCAGCAGGTGCCGCACCCGTCCCGCCTCGGCCAGCCCGCCGAGTACGCGAGCCTCGTGCGCTACATCGTCGACAACCCGATGCTCAACGGCGAGGTCATCCGCCTCGACGGCGCGCTCCGGATGCCGCCTCGCTGACGCCGGGACCACTTCGACCTTCCGAGCGGAGTGATAGCGTTGATATCAGTGCTG
>DASUQN010000553.1:0-2459 GCA_036280515.1 Intrasporangium sp.
GATGGACCACACCGACCTCGCCAGGTCCGACCGGGTGCGGCAGCGGCTGGCCACCGGCTACGTCGTCCGCACCCGCGGGCTCGTGCCCGTGGCTGACAGAGAGGTCCCGACGCCCGGTGGCGGTGGCCTCTACTCGACCTCGGCCGACCTCTCTCGCTACGTCGAATGCCTCCTCCACGGCGGCGAAGGCCCACGCGGCCGGATCCTCCACCCGCAGACCGTCGCGCAGCTGTTCTCGCCCCACTTCCGACCGGACCCACGCCTTCCCGGCATGGGGCTGGGCTTCGACCTCGGCGTCGAGGACGGGCAGCGCACCGTCGGCAAGAGCGGCGTGGTGTCGGGCTTCCTCGCCGACCTGACCATGGCCCCCGATGCTGGCGTCGGCGTCGTCGTCCTGGCCAACACCGGTGGGCTGAGCGGCCAAGGAGCGCCGATCCCCGTCGGAACGGCCCTGCTGCGTCAGCTCCTCGGGCTGCCCGAGGACCCGGTGCGCACCGACATCCCGCCGCGACCGGACGCCTGGGCCGAGCTGTGCGGCTGGTACTCCCCTGCCCCGGGCCCGGTGACGAACCTCTTCGCGCGGGCCTTCATGGGCGCCGGCGCCGAGGTGGTCGTCGACAACCACGGGCTCGTCCTCAAGCCCCTCAACCCCGTCCCCGCCCTTCGCCGGGGCATGGTGCTCCACCCCGACCACCCGGACGACCCGGAGCTGTTCCGAGTCGACCTCTCGGAGCTCGGGATGGGCACGCTCCCGGTCGTCTTCACCGGCACGGGGAACGACGGCCAAACCCCGCGGCTGTGGTTCGACCTCATGGCGTTCGACAAGCGCCCTGACGTGCACAACCCCCGTCGGCTGGCGGCAGCGAGCGTCCTCACCGCGGGTGCCGCCCTCCTGGCCGCCCAACTCGCGCGGCGCGGCACCCGGCACGACGAACTGTCCTGAAGGAGAAACGATCATCATGCTTACCGGACTTCACCGGACGAGGGACTGGCCGAGGCGTGTCCACCTTCCCGACGTGTCCCTCTACGTCGACGTTGTCGGGCAGGGCGAACCGATCGTGCTCATGCACGGCGGACCCAGCGCCGATCTGTGGACCATGGGCGCCTTCCGGAGACTGGCCGACCAGGCCACCGTCGTCCTCTACGACCACCGCTGCAACGGGCGCTCGACCGGGCCCCCCGCGTCCTCGATGACCTGGGACAATCTCACGGCCGACGCCGAGGCCCTTCGCCAACACCTCGGTTTCGACCGGTGGGCCGTCCTCGGTCACTCCTTCGGAGGCCATGTCGCCCTCGAGTACGCCTTGCGGTACCCGGAGCGCGTGTCCCGACTCGTTTTGGTCGACACCGGCGCGGATGCCCGCTGGGCGCGCGAGAACGCCCTCCAGGTCCTGGCCGAGCGTGGCTACAGCCCGGCCAAGGTCGAGTTGGTCCGGCGCTGGTTCACCGGTGACTTCGAGGCGCGCGAGTACCTGCCGATCTTCTGGCGGATCAGCGGCGCCTACATGCCGCACCACGGCTTCCGCGGCATGGTTCGCGAGCTTGCCGAGGGGGGCTGGCGCTCCAGACTCCGCCCCGCGCCCTTCCTGTTCGCCGGGCGCTCCCTCCTGCCGGGCTGGTCCGTCGTGGCCCGACTCGGCGAGATCACCGCTCCGACCCTGGTGATTGCCGGGCGCGAGGACTTCGTCTTCCCGCCGGAGTGCCAGCGCGAGCTCGTCGAGGGGATTCCCGGGGCGCGGCTCGCCCTCATCGACGAGGCCGGCCACAACCCGCAGGACGAGATGCCAGCCGAGGTGATGGCCGTGCTGCGGCCCTTCCTTGCGGGCGCGCTCGACCCTGACCGTGCCGGATGAGCGTGAGGCGGTCCTCGGCCGTTGTCCTGCGCCCCCATCGAGACGTGAACGCAGTGTCTTCACTCATCATGGACGACAGCAGCTACGGCCAAGCAGTCCAGGAGCGCTCGACCGCGGTCCGATTGCTGTGGCACGGCTAACTGTCCCGCCGGGGCCGCGTCGAGACCCGGCCCGAGCGGCTTGCCTGACCACTCGTGTGGCTGGGTTGGACCGTGCCACAAGCGAACTGAGCCGTATGCCGCTGAGCCGGCTCAGCGGCATACGGCTGGCTTTGGTTCCTCCCGCCTGCGGCGAACCTGGCCCAGACGGCGGGAAGCCCCCAGGTACTGGGCGCTCCCGTCTACGTCACCTCTGTCCAGGTTGATCAGATGATGAGCAGAACCGTGGCGACAACCGCCCCAGCCAGGCTGAGCGTGCCGAGCACAAAGCTCACGACGGAGCTGGCGGTCCAGTAGCCGGACCGGTCGCGAATGCTGGCACCGAGCATGCCAAAGCCTGCGGTGAGCAGGACTCCACCGGCGATCCAGCTGCCGAGGTACCAAGCCTCGCCGAGGTCAGCAAGGATCCAGCTGGCCGGCACGAAGTAGGTGTACGCACCGAACGCTG
>DASUQN010000554.1:0-5301 GCA_036280515.1 Intrasporangium sp.
TCCGTGCACAGAAATGACCCAACTAGCAGGGGCTTCCCCCCCGCCCCGAAGGACGGGGCTTCCGCCTCAGATTCCCGGTGATGCCCGGACCTGCACGCCGCCGGGTGGCCGCCCTCACCGCCTCGGTCGCCACCGTTGCACTGCTGGCCGCCTGCACCGGCGATCCAGAGCCACGAGAGAGCAGCGGCGCAGGCGCCTCGAACGCGGCGGGGACGCCCACGGCATCCCGTGCGCCGACGGTCGAGGGGGCCCCGGCCGACCTGGCAGCGCTCATCGACCGCCTCTACCGTGGCTCCGATCTCGGCGACGCCGCCAACCCCGAGACCGGCACGTCCCTCAAGGGGCGCACCGCACCGGGCTCGGCCGTCCCGGCGGGTGCCAAGGCGGCCGTCGGCTCCTGGTTCGACACACCGATCGCCGTGGTCACGGCCGGAGACGACGTGACGCTGGCCGTCGGGCCCACGTGGCAGCTCGTGGGGGGCTGGTGGCCCTCGCTCGGCGTCAAGGCCCCCGCCCTCGGAGGGGGCCCCCGCTGGGTGCTTGCGCTCGGCTCCGATGCGCGCAAGGGACAGAACCTGGTCCGGTCACGGGCCGACACCCTCCAGGTCGTCGGCCTCGACGGCACGGGCGGCGGTGGCGTCATGGGGATCGCCCGTGACCTCTGGGTGCCGCTCAGCACCGGCGGCAAGGGCAAGATCAACTCCGCGATGGCGCTCGGCGGTCCGGAGGCCCAGCTCGACACCGTCCGCAGGGCGACCGGACTGCCGATCGAGGGCTATGCCGTCATCGGCTTCGAGGGCTTCAAGCAGCTGATCGACGACCAGGGCGGCATCCCCATCGTCGTCCCGGAGACGGTCAACGCCTCGCATGCCCGGCTCGTCATCGAGAAGGGCGCCCAGGTCCTGAGCGGGAAGGAGGCCCTCGCCTACGCCCGCGAGCGCAAGACGCTGCCCGATGGCGACTTCGGACGCTCGCGTCACCAGGGCCAGCTCCTCGTCGCCGCGGCGATCAAGGCCAAGCTCGCCGGGCCGATCGCGGTGCCCGGCGCCCTGACCAGCTTCAGCACCGTGGGCCAGAGCGACCTCACCGCGGAGGAGATGCTCACCTTCGCCGCCGGCCTCTACCGGGTCAACCCCACCCGGGTGGGACGCGGCGTCGCAGCTGGACCCTTCGGCTGGGCGGGGTCCCAGTCCATCGTCGTGCTCGGCGACCAGGCCCGGCGGCTCTTCGGGTCGTTCGCGGACGGCAACCTGTCGTGACCACGACCCCGACGGCTGACGACGTGGTCATCCGCCGTGCACGGACCTCCGACGTCAAGGGCATCCGGGCCCTCGTCGCTCCGCTGGCCGAGCGTCGAGTTCTCGTGAGCAAGGATGCAGTGACCTACTACGAGGGCCTGCAGGAGTTCCGCGTCGCCGAGCGAGCCGGTGTCATCATCGGCTGTGGCGCTCTCCACGTGATGTGGGAGGACCTCGCGGAGATCCGCACGCTCGCCGTGGCAGACCCGCTGCTCGGCACCGGGCTCGGCGGCCGCCTTCTCGAGGCCCTCGTCGAGGACGCCCGCGAGCTGGGGGTCCGTCGGCTCTTCTGCCTCACCTTCGAGGTGCCCTTCTTCACACGTCACGGGTTCGCGCCGATCGAGGGCCAGGCGGTCTCGGCCGAGGTCTACGCCGAGCTGCTCCGCTCCTACGACGAGGGCGTCGCGGAGTTCCTCGACCTCGAGCGCGTCAAGCCGAACACGTTGGGCAACACGCGGATGCTCCGCACGCTTGAATAGCCCGTATGCCGCTGAGTTCACTTCCAGCGCAAGCCAGCTCAGCGGCATACCCCCTTGTCTGTCTCATCAGTGGGAGTCGCGGGAGGTGGCGTAGATCCGGCGGACGACGTCCTCGATGTCAGGCTCCTCGATCGGCAGGTCGCGGACCTCCGCGCGACGGGACACGTCGGCGAGCACCCGCCGCTGCCGTCGTCTGGGTCGCGTCGAAGGCCAGCCGCTGGCGCAGGCCGTCGACTCGAACCCGACGAGCCGCGCCCGCGGGACTCCCTCGAGGGGCGGCGTCGGGCCCGCCAGGTCGATCACGAGGAGACGCTCGGCGCCCACCGTGGCGGCGAGGCCCGGGAGGGTCCCGTCGAAGTCCAGCCGGCCGTGGTCGACGACGAGCACCCGATCGCAGAGCCGCTCGATGTCGCCCATGTCGTGGCGCGGTGACGCGCACTGGCACGAACGATTCGGCCGGAACGACCCACCCGCCTTCTGACCAACCGCTCGGGGAGTACTCAGGCAGGTAGCCGAAATCGCTTCCGCGACAACGGCTCGACGAGGCCATCCCCGACGAGCGAGTCCAGGCATTGCATGACCTGGGCGGCGTCGGGCCCGGCGGTTTCCAGCGCCCCGAGCGGAAGCGCCCCATGCTCCTCTCGCAGTCGCCGCAGGATCTCGCCTCGGACCTGGCGGTCGGTGCCGTGCCACGCCTGCCCGCGCCTCGGTGGCCCGACGTAGGCAGGTCGTCCCGAAGCGTTCCAGGCACAGAGATCGGCCACCGGGCACTCCTCGCACCGTGGACCGCGCGCCACACAGATGAGGGCACCGAGCTCCATGACGGCGACGTTCCAGACATTCGCCTCCTGCCGTGCCGCGGACGAGGTGTGCCGCTGGGCCGGCAGGGCACTCGTGGCCAGCTGCGTCTCCGCTCGAGTCAACGTCACGTGCGGAAAGGCCTTGCCCTCCAAGGTTCGCGCGAGAACGCGGCGCACATTCGTGTCCACGACGACCTCAGGAATGCTGAAGGCAAAGCAGGCGACAGCGGCTGCGGTGTAGGGGCCAACACCAGGCAGGTCGAGCAGCTCGGCGTGCGTCCGCGGCACCTCGCCACCATGCCGCTCGACCATCACCGTGGCTGCTTCATGCAGTCGCAGGGCGCGGCGCGGGTACCCGAGTCTGCCCCAGGCCCGCACGGCGTCGCCCGGAGCCGCGGCAGCGAGGGCGACCGGCGTCGGCCACCGCATCATCCACTCGCGCCAGATCGGCTCCACCCGAGTCAACGGAGTCTGCTGCGCCATCACCTCCGAGAGGAAGATGCCCCATGGGCTGCAGTCCGGCTCGCGCCACGGAAGGTTGCGACCCGCTTGGGCGTACCAGCGATTGACGCGCTCACGCAGCGCGTCAAGCGGCACCGAGCCCAGCGGCATACGGAATCCCGTTGTCCCCGTTAGACGTAACGCTCGAGGATCGACGACTCGGCGAGACGCGACAGGCCCTCGCGGACAGCGCGGGCGCGGCCCTCACCGACACCGTCGACGAGCATGAGGTCCTCGATGCCTGCCGCTAGCAGGCGCTGAAGCGACTCGAAGTGCGAGACCAGGCGTTCGACGATCGCACTCGGCAGGCGGGGCACCTTGGTCAGCAGGCGATAGCCCTGCGGGCTCACCGGCGCGTCCAGGCTGTCACCCACGAACGTGAAGCCCACCGCCCGGGCGTCGGCTCCGAGGTCGAGCAGCTCGACGGAGTTGAGCGACTCGAGGTTCGCGAGCGCCTCGTCCACCGTGAGGTCCGACTTGGTGGCAGGCAGGTAGTCGCGGATAACGAGCTCGCGGTCGTTGCCGAGGCCACCGACAAGCTCCTCCAGCTGCAGGGCGAGCAAGCGGCCGTCGGTGCCCAGCTCGACGACGTAGTCCAGGATCTCAGCCGAGATGCGCCTGACCATCTCGAGGCGCTGGAGGACCGACGTGACATCGCGGATGGTGACGAGGTCCTCGATCTCGAGCGCCGACAACGTGCCGGTCACCTCGTCGAGCCGGGCCTTGTAGCGCTCGAGCGTCTGCAGCGCCTGGTCGGCCCGCGACAACGTGGTCGGCGAGCCCTCGACGACGTGGCGCAAGTTGCCGACATAGAGCGCGACGACACCCATCGACTGGCTCACCGAGATGACGGGGTAGCCGGTCTGCTTGGCGACCCGCTCGGCCGTCCGATGTCGCGTGCCTGACTCAGACGTCTCGATGCTCGAGTCGGGCACGAGCTGGGTCGCTGCACGGAGAATGCGCGTGCCCTCGCGGTCGAGGACGACAGCGCCATCCATCTTGCACAGCTCGCGGACCCGGGTCGCCGAGAACTCGACGTCGAGGGCGAAGCCGCCGGTGCAGATCGACTCGACGATCCTGTCGTGGCCGAGGACGATGAGGGCGCCGGTGCGGCCGCGAAGAATCCGCTCGAGGCCGTCGCGCAACTCCGTTCCAGGAGCGACCGCGGCGAGGGCCGCGCGGAGCAGCAGCTCGTCGTCGTCGTTCCTGTCCATCACTTCCCGTTCGGCTGAAGGTCGCTGCGTCAAGAGGTCGGTGGTCCGCAGTCTAAGCGGTGTCACGCGTCAGTGCGGGCGGTGTGCGTCGCATGGCCAGGCGGCGCATCGTCTCAATCGCCTCGGAGACGCTCCCGACCTCGATCACGTCGAGCGCGTCCGGCGCCGGGGCATCGGCCCGGCTGCCGGTCGGGACGACGGCGTGCCGGAAGCCGAGTCGAGCAGCTTCGTTGAGGCGTCGGCCGATTCCCGTTGCCCTTCGGACCTCCCCAGCCAAACCGACCTCCCCGATGGCGATGGCATCGACCGGCAGCGGCAGGTCCAGGACGGAGGACGCGAGTGCACAGACGAGGGCGAGGTCGGCGGCTGGTTCAGTGACGCGCGCACCGCCGACCGTGGCCGCGAAGATGTCGTGGGACCCGATCGGTGCACCGGCCCGCTTGTCGAGAACGGCGATGACCATCGCGAGCCGGGACGCGTCCAGACCGCTCGATGTCCGCCGTGGCGATGGCAGCGTGGACGGGGCGACGAGTGCCTGGATCTCCGTGACGAGCGGACGCCGACCCTCGAGCGTGACCGTCACACAGGTCCCGGTCACCGCATGGTGGCGATTCGACAGGAACAGACCGCTCGGGTCGGCCAACCCCACGATGCCCGCCTCGGACAGGTCGAAGCAGCCAACCTCGTCCGTCGGCCCGAAACGATTCTTGACGGCGCGGACGAGGCGCAGCCGCGAGTGCCGGTCACCCTCGAACTGGACCACGACGTCGACGAGGTGCTCGAGCACTCGGGGACCGGCGATCGAGCCGTCCTTGGTGACGTGACCGACGAGCAGGACGGCGATGCCGCGCTCCTTGGCCGCCCGGATCAGGCTCACCGCAACTTCGCGCACCTGGGACACGTTCCCTGCCTGGCCCTCGACATCGGAGCTCGCGATCGTCTGCACGGAGTCGACGACGAGCAGCTCCGGGGCGCTCGCCTCGATGTGGCCGAGGACGGTGGCGAGATC
>DASUQN010000555.1:0-4193 GCA_036280515.1 Intrasporangium sp.
GACGCCGATACACCACGATGCGGGCCGGGCGACTGCCGGTGGCCGGGAAGAGCCGCCCGAGCGGGACCTCGCGGTGCTCCCATGGTGCGGGCCCGCGCGGAACGTCCTCGACGGCGAACTCGACGGCGGGAAACGCTCTGCCACAGGTCGCCTCGAGACGAGCGGCGGCGTCGAGAACGTAGTCGTCGAAGCGATCCCGCCGACTGGACATTGCGGGCACCGGCGGCCAGGCCATGGGGCCCCGCTGGCCACGGCCGTGGCGGTCGCGCCGGCGCGACCGCGAGGTCTGAGCCGGAACCTGCCGATGACTCGTGCTCACATCGACACTCTAGATCGGCTGCTCGGCGTGGTGCGTCGTCGGGGCCGGTCGACCCGACTAGAGTCCACGAACGTGGGCCTCACACGTGGTTGCTCGAAGACCGGCTGCGCTCGTCCGGCCGTCGCCACCCTGACCTACGCCTACGCGGACCGGGCCATCGTCCTCGGCCCGCTCGCCACGTACGCCGAGCCCCACACCTATGACCTGTGTCGGGACCACGCCGAGCGTCTCACGGCACCTCGCGGCTGGAGCGTCGTGCGCGTCGGAGGGGAGTTCTCCGAGCCGGTCCTTGCTGCCGACGACCTGTTGGCGCTGGCCGATGCCGTGCGCGAGGCGGGACGACCGGGGTCGCACCGCCGTGCCGCCAGGGCAGCACGGACGGGGACCGGAGGTGACGAGGCGCCGGAGGGTCCGACCCCACGGGGTCAGGCCAGCGCGGAAGCGGGGTCCGGCATCGTCGAGGCCCGGCGACGCGGCCACCTGCGCATGCTCAAGGACTCGTGACGGCTAAGGTCGTCGACGTGCCCGTACTCACTGACTTCGTCAAGGCCTACGACGTGCGCGGGCTCGTTCCCGAACAGCTCTCGCCGGACGTCGCCCGCGCCCTCGGCACCGCGTTCGCCGAGGTCATCGCGATCCCCGAGGGCAAGGATCGCGTCGTCATCGGGCACGACATGCGCCCGAGCTCCCCGGAGCTGTCGGCCGCCTTCGCGGACGGTGTCACGGGGCGCGGCGTCGACGTGACACGCATCGGGCTCTGTTCGACGGACGGTCTCTACTACGCGAGCGGGGCGCTCGATGTCCCGGGCGCGATGTTCACCGCGAGCCACAACCCGGCCAGGTACAACGGGATCAAGCTGTGTCGCGCCGCCGCCCAACCGGTCGGCCAGGACACCGGCCTCACCGAGCTGCGTGACCTGGCCCAGTGGCTGCTCGACGGGCGCGCCGGACTGCCCGCTCCCCGGACCGCCCCCGGCACCATCGAGGCGCGCGACATGCTCGCGGAGTACAGCGCCTTCCTGCGCGGCCTCGTCGACCTCAGCGACTCCCGGCCCCTCAAGCTCGTGGTCGACGCCGGCAACGGCATGAGCGGCCTGACCGTGCCGGCCGTCCTGGGCACGGCTGCCGGGCTGCCACCGCTACCGCTGGAGGTCGTGCCGCTCTACTTCGAGCTCGACGGGTCCTTCCCCAACCACGAGGCCAACCCGCTCGACCCCGCGAACCTGGTCGACCTCCAGGAGGCCGTGCGGGCACAGCGCGCCGATGTCGGGCTCGCCTTCGATGGTGACGCCGACCGGTGCTTCTTCGTCGACGCCGACGGTGAGCCGGTGTCACCGAGCGCGATCACCGGCCTCGTGGCCGCCCGCGAGATCGGCCGGGCCCGGGAGGCCGGCGAGCGCGACGTGGCCGTCGTCCACAACGCCATCTCGAGTGCTGCGGTCGCCGAGGTGGTTCGCGAGCACGGCGCGACACCGATCAGGACCCGTGTCGGACACTCCTTCATCAAGGCGGAGATGGCCCGCACCGGCGCCGTCTTCGGTGGTGAGCACTCGGCCCACTACTACTTCCGTGACTTCTGGTTCGCGGACACCGGTATGCTCGCAGCTCTCCACGTCCTGGCCGCGCTCGGCGAACAGGACCGCCCGCTTGCCGAGATCGCCCAAGGCTACGAGCGGTACGCGTCCTCGGGAGAGCTCAACTCGACGGTCGAGGACCAGACCAGCGCCGTGGACCGGGTGCGCGCCTGGGCGGAGACCAAGGACGCCAGCATCGACGAGTTGGACGGGCTGACCGTCGGCGCCCCCGAGTCCGCGGACGCGGCGTGGTGGTTCAATGTTCGAGCCTCCAACACGGAGCCACTGCTCCGGCTCAACGTCGAGGCCGGCGACCGTGAGACGATGACGCGGATTCGTGACGAGATCCTCGGGCTCATCAGGGGCGCCACCGCCCCAGCCGGGGACGTGAAGGAGCGCCCCGAATGAACAGCGAGACGAGCGACACGAGCCAGACCATCGAGCCCTGGCTGCGCGAGATCCTGCGCTGCCCACGCTGCAAGGGCGTGCTCAGTGACGACCAGGGGCCAGACGGTCCGGAACTTCGTTGTGCCGCATGCAAACTTGCCTACCCGATCTCGGACGGTGTACCGGTCCTCCTCGTCGACCTCGCCCGCCCGACCGACACCTGAGCCCCATGTTCGGCGAGTCCGGTCTCGACGACCTCGACGCTCTCGAGCGCCTCGACGCCAGTGGCACGCTTCGCGCCTTGGCGGGCGCCGGGGCGAGCGTCCGACGGGCTCTCGAGGCGTCCGCGAACGCTGGGCTGGAACGGCTCAATGACTTCGAGCCGAGAGGTGTCGTGGTCGCCGCGACGGGCGGGTCTGCCTGTGTGGCAGAGCTGTTCGAGGCGGTGGCCCGCGAGGGCGGGGCCATCCCGGTGCACAGCTGCACGAGCGCGCCGCTGCCGGGTTGGGTCGGCGCGCTCGACCTCGTGGTCGCCGTCTCGCAATCGGGCCGGGCGGAGGGTCCCCTGGCGCTCGCGGCCGAGGCGGCACGCCGCGGTGCGACGGTGCTGACCGTCGGTGCGCCGGACTCACCCCTGGCGGAGCTCAGCGCGCGATCGCGTGGCATCCACGTCCCTCTTGCCATGCAGGGGTCCTCGTCGCGCACTGCCATGTGGGCGCACGCCACCCCACTGCTGCTCGCGGCCGATGCGCTCGGCGTCGCCACCGTGTCGACCGCCACTGTGAACGCCCTGGCGGACGTGCTCGACGAGCGGGCCAACGAGGTCGGGCCGTCGACGGAGTCCTTCGAGAACCCGGCGAAGACCCTGGCGATGGACATCATGGAGTCGTCCACCATCGTGCTCGGGTCCGGGCACCTGGGCGGAGTTGCCGCCCGTCGAGCCGTCGCCATGTTCGGTCGCACGGGCCGCGTGCCAGTCGCATCGGGCGTCCTTCCGGACGCGGCGAGCCAGGTCGTGGCCTGCTTCGACGGCCCCCTCGCTGGCGGGGAGTCGGCCGAGGAGGACGACATCTTCGCCGACCCCTACCTCGACGGTCCGCGGCGCCCTCCACTCCGGCTCGTGATGCTCCGGCACGCCTCCGAGGCGGGGACCGACCCGCAGGTCCTTGCCGACGCGGTCGTCGCGGCGGCCGAGGACGCCGGCGTCCGGGTCTCCCTCGTCGACGCGGTCTCCGACGACCCCCTGCTGCGGGTCGCGTCGCACGTCGCCCTCACCGACTTCGCGGCGGCGTACCTCGCGCTGGGCCAGGGCTACGACCCAGCGACCTCGCCACACGTGAGACTGCTCAGAGGCGCTCGCTAGAACCAGCGTCCATGCCACCGCGCCACCTACGATGTAGCCCATGGCAGGTGGACTGGTTGCGCTCCTCGATGACATCGCGGCCCTGGCGAAGCTCGCTGCGGCCTCGATCGATGACGTGGGCGCAGCCGCCGCCCGGGCCAGCGTGAAGGCAACGGGCGTGGTCGTCGACGACACGGCGGTGACGCCACGCTACGTCCAGGGCCTGGAGGCGGAGCGCGAGCTGCCCATCATCAAGCGGATCGCCGTGGGCTCCCTACGCAACAAGCTGCTCATCATTCTGCCGGTCATCATGCTGCTCAGCCAGTTCCTGCCCTGGCTGCTGACGCCCCTGCTCATGGTCGGCGGTGCGTACCTCGCCTACGAGGGCGCAGAGAAGGTGTGGGAGGCCGTGACGGGCCACCACGACGCCGAGGCGCCCGCAGCCGTCGACGCCGCCCAGGAGGACACCGTCGTGTCCGGCGCAGTACGCACGGACTTCATCCTGTCGGCCGAGATCATGGTCATCGCGCTCAACGAGGTGGCTGACGAGCCGTTCGTCTCGCGTCTCGTC
>DASUQN010000556.1:0-4906 GCA_036280515.1 Intrasporangium sp.
ACCTTCACCTCGAACCGCGGTTCAGGTCAAAGGAGGCCCTCGCTCTTGAGCCAGAGGTAGTGGTCGGCGACGCGGGCCGGCAGCTCGTCCGCCTCGGCATCGATGACGTCCACTCCCATCCGCTCGAGGGCGGCAGCGACGCGTTGCCGCATCGCGACGGTGCGTTCGGCGGCAGCAGCGCCGTAGACGTCTGCCGCGGTGTCTCGCGTGGCGAGCATCGACCCCACAGCCGGGTCGGCCACGCTGCCCAGCACGACCCGGTGCCGGGCGACGAGCGCCGGTATGACGGGGAGCAGCCCCTCCTCGATGGCCGCGGGCTCGAGCGGGGTGAGCAGCACGACCAGTGATCGCTGGTGGTGGCGGCTGACGACAGCCGACGCGAGGGCGGACCAGTCCGCCTCGACGATGGCGGGGTCGATGGGCGCCAGCGCGGAGACGACCTCGGCAAGGGGGTTGGTCCGGTCGGACGACCCGACGACGCGGGCGCGGACCCGCTGGTCACCGGCGATGACGTCGACCCGGTCATGGGCGTGACCCGCGAGAGCCGTCAGGAGCAGGGTCGTGTCCATCGCGGCGTCGAGCCGCGGCACGTCCCCGACCCGACCGGCACTCGTGCGCGAGGTGTCGATGACGATGACGATGCGTCGATGCTGCTCCGGCTGCCAGGTCCGCACCACGACGGACCCGCGGCGAGCCGTCGCGCGCCAGTCGATCGACCTGACGTCATCGCCCTCGACGTAGTCGCGCAGCGAGTCGAACTCCGTGCCCTGCCCACGACGCCGGACCGCGGACCGGCCATCGATCTGGCGCAGCCGCGAGAGCTTGCTCGGCAGGTGGCGGCGCGAGTGGAACGGGTGCAGGACGCGCACCATGCCGGGCACGCTGTAGGAGCGCTGCCGGGCAGCGAGACCCATGGGCCCCCTGACCCGGACGGTGACGAGGTCGGCGTGCCGGTCCCCGCGTCGGGTCGGGCGCAGGCGGGTGGAGAGCCGGGTCCGTTCGCCAGCGGCGAGGGTGAGGTCGTGTCGATCGTGCTGCGCACCGGCTGACGGCTGCCACGCATCGCGGACCAGTCCGCGGACGGCTCGCTGCCCCGGATTGGTGACGACGAGGTCGGTGGTGACGGACTCACCGAGGCGCACCACGGCGGCTCCCGACCGCTCGATGAGCAGTCCGCGTGGCGAGGGGGCCAGGGCCAGGTCGACCGCGACCGCGAGACCGACCGCGAGCGTCCAGAGGAGTACGGTGTCGACCGTCGGGCGCCACGCAAGTGCGGCCGCGCCCAGCAGCACGGCCACCGCGGCGCGGCTGGTCAGGACCACGACCCCACTCCACCTGCCCGTCTGGTCACCGCGGCACCGCGACGGAACCGAGTGCGCTGTCGAGGACGGCCGCCACGCTGACGCCCTCCAGCTCCGCCTCCGGGCGGAGGGTGAGCCGGTGGGCGAGCGTGGCGTGGGCCATCGCCTTGACGTCGTCGGGCGTCACGAACGTTCGACCGTTGAGCCACGCCCACGCCCGGCTCGTCGCGAGCAGTGCCGTCGCGCCTCGCGGACTGGCGCCGAGCGCCAGGGACGGCGAGCTGCGCGTGGCCCGGGCGATGTCCACGATGTAGCCCGCGATCTCTGGCGAGATGACGACGCGCTGCACCGCTGCCGCCCCTGCCGCGAGGTCGGCCGCTCCAGCGACCGCCGAGACGCCGGCGGCGGGGAGGTCCCGAGGATCGAAGCCCGCGGCGTGGCGCTGCACGACCTCGACCTCGTCCTCCCGGGACGGCAGGGGCATCGTCACCTTGAGCAGGAACCGGTCGAGCTGGGCCTCGGGCAGCGGGTAGGTGCCCTCGTACTCGACCGGGTTCTGGGTGGCCGCCACGAGGAACGGAATGGGGAGCGGCCGCGGCACCCCCTCGACGCTGACCTGACGCTCCTCCATGGCCTCGAGCAGCGCCGCCTGGGTCTTCGGCGGCGTCCGGTTGATCTCGTCCGCGAGGAGCAGGTTGGTGAAGACGGGCCCCTCGCGGAAGGTGAAGTCAGTGGTCCGCGGGTCGAGCACGAGCGACCCGGTCACGTCTCCGGGCATGAGGTCTGGGGTGAACTGGACGCGCTTGGTCGTGATGTCGAGCGCGGCGGCGAGGGTGCGGACCAGAAGGGTCTTCGCGACGCCGGGAACGCCCTCGAGCAGGATGTGCCCTCGGGTCAGCAGCGCGACGATCGCGCCGGTGACGGCCGCATCCTGGCCGACGACGGCCTTGCCCACCTCGGCGCGCACGGCGAGCAGGGCGGTGAGCGCCCCGTCTCCGTCGTGGGCCGGATCCCGGTCTGCACTGGGGACCGGAGTCCGGTCCCCGCTCTCGTGCGACTGCCCGCCGTCGACGGGTTGGGGAGGACTCGCCGAGCGCGAGCCGGCGGCTGTGGACGGCTGGGACGGCTGGGACGGTCGGGACGGTCCTGTCGGGGTGGTGTTGTCGCTCATGCGCCTCGCACGTTCTCCTCGAGTTGGGCCAGCTGCTCGGCGAGCAGGACCAGGTCGCTGTCGTTCACGGGGGCCGCACCGTAGAGCAGGGCGCGGACGTCGGTGGGGTCACGATCGGTCGCCCGGGCCACGGCTGCGACGACGGCGTCGGCGGAGGTGTGCCGCGGCAGCCCGAGCCGAGCCGCCAACCGGCTGCGGGTGCCGCCTCGCAGGCTGTCCGCCGCGCGGCCGCGGTCGGAGGCGCGTCGGTACAGACGGCCCCGGGCCTCGGTCGTCTCGACGGCTCGTACCACGACCGGTAGGGGCTCGGCGACGATCCGCCCGAGCCGACGGCCCCTGGCCATCGCGAGGACCACGAAGGCGACGGCCACCAGGACGGCACCGGGGGCGAACCACTCCGGCACCGCCCGGTCCGACGCGAGGTACTCGCCACTCGCGTCCGGGACGGCGAGGTCGGTGACATCGGGCAGGTACCACACGAGGCGGCTCGTTGCCCCGAACGCCCGGAGGCCCATCGCCGCGTGGGACGCCTCGCCGACCTTGGCATTGATGACGGACTCGGTCGATCCCAGGATGACTGTCTCGGGTCGAGCGCTCCCCGCTGGCAACACCACGACGGCGAACGATCCGTCCTCGTCCGCGAAACAGCCCGTGGCCCCGTCCGCCAAGGCCGGTCCATCGCCGTCGATCGAGCTCGTCGACCGGTAGAACGTCGCGGCGGCCTCGATCCGATCGTCGGGCTCCGCAACGTCCGACCTGCACTGGGCGCTCATCCGGACCGACGCGCGCGCGGTGGAGGTGAGGGGAATGCCGAGGTCCTCCAGGGCCAGGTCGCGGGGCTCGATCAGGACGAACCGGCCTGCGGCCCCGGCATGCTGCGCCGTGCGCTGGGCTGCGGCCTCCCCCAAGTAGTCGAACGACCCGACGAGCACGCTCGTGTTGGCGTCTACACGGGCCGACTCCAGCTCGGTGATGGAACGCACCACCTGCACGTCGACGCCCTGCTGCCGCAGCACCTGGGCCAGGGCTCGAGCCCCGAACCGCCGGGAGCTGTCAGGATCGCCCACCCCGCCGGCCCCGTCGGAGCCGCGGGACATGAGCGTGAGCAGGACCAGGGCCACCACTGCCGCGATGACCAGGACTGCGGTCACTCGGAATCGACGACGACGAGGACCGCTGACGGGAGCGGGCGAGGTCGGCAGGTGGGTCGTGGTCACGGGCTCACCGGGGCCTGATGATCGACCTGTTGGAGGAAGGGCCGGGCCCCAGCCAGCCGCGCATCGAGGTCCCCGACGAACCGCGCCACGGTGGCATCGACCTCGGCGTCGCCGTAGCGGATCGCGTCGAAGTGGTCGGCGGCCTGCGCGAGCGCTCTGGCGTCGTCCGGGAACATCGCCGCGAGAGCCACGCTCACCTCGTGGGCGGTGCGGCCCGGGTTGTCGTCGATGATGGCGCGCTCCGAGGCGCCAGCGGCAATCGCCCGGAACCAGTCCATCGTGGCGGAGTCGACGTCGTCCGACTCGTAGGCGGCCCGAGCCCGGGCCCGATAGGCCTCGGCATCGAGCTGCGCCTCGTCGAGCACGGCTCCTCGCCGTGCCGTTCCGCCGGCCACTGGCTCCCTCCGGACCTTCACGAGCAGGAGCAACGCGACGAGGCCAGCGGCAACTGCGAGTGCCACGGGCAGGACCCACCCCGGCAGTCCGCCCGCGCCGCGGGTCAGCAGGTTCTCGATGAGCTCGGACACCCAGTCGATGACGCGTTGCAGCAGGCTTCGGTCGTCGGCGTACTCCGGCTTGGCGAGCTCACGCCGGACCCATTCGCGCGCCTCCTCGGCCGACGGGTCGACCGGCACCGCTGCCATCCAGCCGCGCATGGTCACAGGTTCGAGGACGGGTGGAGCTGCTGCATGAGCATGACGTCGAGTCCCTCGCGGCGGATGCGCTGGTCGACGTAGAGGAGCGAGTCCACTCCCGAGACGAACGGCGTCACGAGCACGCCCTGCACGAGCACCGACAAGGCCTGGCTGAGCGGCAGCAACCAGATGAGGGTCGACTCGGGAGATCCGGCCGCGAAGAGCGCGATGAGGCCGATCGGAGTGGCGACGATCGAGCCGGCGATCGTGGCCACGATGGAGGTGAGCAGCCGGATCCCGAAGATCCGCCAGAACGGCCTCCCCCGGGTCAGCTGCCACGAGCGCGCAATCGCACGCCGGGCTCCGGCGCCTTCGAGCACGACGATGGAGACCGCGAAGCCGACTTTCACCCACAGGTAGACGCCACCTGCCACCGCCGCGACGATGGCGAGCACGGTGCCGGCCGTTGCCAACCCCGTGGAGTCCGTCGCCCACAGCACCGCGAGGACGATGACGAGGGCCACGACGAGAGCGACGAACATCGCGATGACAAGGAACGTCGTCGCGACCGCGGTCAGGATG
>DASUQN010000557.1:0-4258 GCA_036280515.1 Intrasporangium sp.
GCTGCTCGGCCGCTCTCGCCAGGTCCGCGCTGGCTCCGGATCGCCGCCTGGTCGCGCCGGACCCGCTCCCGCCAGCCTTTCCCGACTGCTTCGCCTGGGGCCAGTACACCGGCCCGCTGCGCGCCGGCATCCGGTCCTGGAAAGACGGTGGCAGGAGGGACCTCGATCGAGGCCTCGCCGTGCTCCTTGCCGCCGCGATGGCGGACGCCCTCCGTGGCCGCGCACCCGGCGCTCCGGCCGGATCCGGATCGCCGGGCGGTCCCGTGCTCATCGTCACGGTCCCGTCCTCGTCGCGGGCCGTGCGCCTCAGGGGTGACCGTCCGCTTGAGCGGGTGACGCGGCACGCGCTTGAGCGCCTGGCCGGCGTCTCGATGCAGGGACCCCGTCTCCTGGGCCCGCTGGAGGTGCTCCACCACCGACGGATGGTCGCTGACCAGGCGGGTCTGGGGGCGCTCGGCAGGTCCGCCAACCTGGAGTCCTCCATGGAGGTGGGGCGCCGGACGGCAGCACTCGTCCGGGGTGGACGGTGCCTCATCGTCGATGACGTCGTCACGACGGGAAGCACGCTCGCCGAAGGCGCACGGGCCTTGCGAGCCGCAGGGGCGATCGACGTGCGAGCGGCAGTCATCGCGGCGACGCCCCGCCACCCCGGACCTTGACCGATGTCCCTTCGTTCGCCTTTCCGGGGATGCCTTCCCACAACCGACCCGCCCAAGTACTGTCATCGAAAGGAGACCCCCGGCCCCGTGGGTGTGGCGTCGTCTGGACAGCCGACCGCGGGGGCCTGATCGAGGGAGAGGGTGGTGCCGAGGTGACGCGGGGGCCTGTCCCGGGCCCCGAACCAAGAGCACTGAGCGCCCAGAGCGCGATCAAGGAGGAACCGTGGAGATTGTCGTGACTGGACGCCGCGTCCAGGTCCCTGACCGATTCCGTGAGCTGTTGAACGAGCGCTTGGGCAAAGTCCCTGCACTGGCGCCCAAGGTGCATCGCATCGACGTCGTCGTGACGCACGAGCAGGTCGCCCGAGGCCGTGGGCCCGAGCGAGTTGAGATCACCTGTCGCGCGAAGGGACCCGTCATTCGCGCGGAGGCTGCGCTCGATGACAAGTACGCCGCCCTCGATGCGGCCGTCGACAAGCTCATGGAACGCCTTCGCAGGGTCAACGACAAGCGCCGCGTGAGCCGGGGCAGGCGCGTCCCTGAGTCGGTTGCCCAAGCGACCGCCCGGGTCGATGCGGAGAACGGGTCCGGGGCCGCTCGGGCGGAGGAGGCCGGCCCGGGGAGCGGCGAAGGCCCGGAGGAGGGGGGCCGCTTCGGCGCCGTGGGCAGCTCGCCCATCGAGGTCCGGGAGAAGGTCCACACGGCGGCTCCGATGTCCCTCGAGGACGCGGTCAACCAGATGGAGCTGGTGGGACACGACTTCTTCCTCTTCCACGACATGGACACCGACCGGCCCAGCGTGGTGTACCGCAGGCGCGGCTGGAGCTACGGGGTCCTGCACCTCGAGACCGAGCAGCCCGTCGCTGCCACCGGCTGACCACGGCCCCATCCCAAACGAGAGACGGGCGCTCACCGCACGCGGTGGGCGCCCCGTCACGTTGGGAGGGGCTCGTACGGATCGTCGGCCCGCCCTGCCAAGATGAGGGGGTGAATCAGGCGCCCCCAGATGTCATCAGAGTGCTCATCGTCGACGACCACGCGCTGTACCGGCGCGGGCTGCAGACGGTGCTCGCGACGGAAGACGGAATCGACGTCGTCGGGGAGGCGGCCGACGGCAACGAGGCGGTCGACCTGGCCGAGGAGACCCTGCCGGACGTCATCGTCATGGATGTCGGCATGCCGAAGCGTGGCGGCATCGAGGCCTGTCGTGTCATCAAGCAGCGCATCCCGTCGGCCCGCATCATCATGCTCACCAGCTCCGACGACGAGGAGCACCTCTTCGAGGCGGTCCGGGCCGGGGCCAACGGCTACCTGCTCAAGGACGTTCCGCCGGAGGAAGTGGCGGTCGGGATCCGGGGAGTCTTCGACGGGCAGTCCCTCATCTCGCCGATGATGGCTTCGAAGCTGCTCCAGGAGTTCTCGAAGATGAGCCGGCACGAGGCAGCGGCTCCCGCCCCCACCCCGGAGCTCGAGCTGCCCCGCCTGACGGAGCGCGAGCTCGGCATCCTCCGGCTCGTCGCGCGCGGAAAGCTCAACCGGGAGATCGCCGGTGAGCTGTTCATCTCCGAGAACACCGTCCGGAACCACATCCGAAACATCCTGGACAAGCTGCAGATGCACTCGCGCATGGAGGCTGCGATGTACGCGGTGCGTCAGCGGCTCATCGAGCCGGGGGAGTGAACGGCGCCGTGTCCGCCGGCCCGGTCCGTCGGCTCACCCTTGCCCAGGCACGTCGGATCGCGATCGCAGCCCAAGGCTTGCTCGACCCGCGCCCGCAGCCCTTCGCTGCCTCCATGCGTCACATCCAGCGCGTCATCGACCGGGTGGGCGTCGTGCAGATCGACAGCGTCAACGTGCTGTCGCGCAGCCACTACCTCCCGTTCTTCTCGCGCCTCGGTCCGTACGACCGCACGGTCCTCGACCGGGCTCGCGACCGGGCGCCTCGGCGGCTCGTCGAGTACTGGGCCCATGAGGCGAGCCTCATCCCACCCGAGACATGGCCCCTGCTCGACCACCGGATGCGCCGCGCCGCGGACGGCGCCTGGGGATCGATGCGGCGGATTCTCGCGGAGCGCCCGGACTTCGTCGACCTCGTCCAGCGCGAGGTGGAGGTCCGTGGGCCGATGACCGCTCGCGAGGTCGAGATCGCGCTCAGCCACGACCAGCCGCGCGCGAAGGACAACTGGGGGTGGAACTGGAGCGAGGTCAAGCAGGCCCTCGAGTACCTCTTCTGGGCCGGCCGGATCAGTTCCGCCGGGCGCACGGCGCAGTTCGAGAGGAGGTATGCGTCGCTCGAGCGGACGGCACCACGTGGCCTGAGTGCCGCTTGGCGGGATCGGCCCGGACCCGAGGCTGACGCGGAACGCTTCGTCGAGCTCGTCCGCATCGCGGCCCGGGCGCACGGCATCGGGACCGAGCTCTGCCTCGCCGACTACTTCCGGATCAAGCGCGCCGATGCTCGGGTGGCGATCGCCCAGCTCGAGACCGAGGGCGAGCTCATCCCCGTCGAGGTGCCCGGCTGGCGTCCCGCGTGGCTCCACGCCGGCGCGCGTGTCCCCCGGAGGGTGCACGCAGAGGCGCTGCTCAGCCCGTTCGACTCGCTCGTCTGGCAGCGGGACCGGGTCCACGCACTCTGGGACTTCCACTACCGCCTCGAGATCTACACGCCGGCCCACAAGCGTGTGCACGGATACTACGTCCTGCCCTTCCTCTACGGAGACGCGCTCGCGGCGCGATGCGACCTCAAGGCGGACCGCGCAGCCGGAGTCCTGCGCTGCCACGCCGTCACCTGGGAGCCGGACGCGCCCCCGGCCGCCCGTGCGGCGCTGGGGCGCAATCTCGAGTCGATGGCCCACTGGCTCGGACTCGACCACGTCGTGGCGGCCGCGGACGCGTGAGAGCCAGCCCAGCGGCATACGGCACGGGATGGGTGGACCGGGAACCAGCGCACGGCACCGGTCCGTTGGTCGGGAAGGGCTGCCTGCGACTAGCCTAGGCAGGTCCCGTGACCCACACGGGCGATCGTGCCCGCCCAGCCGCGGGTGGCATCACGTTGAGTCGGGAGTGAGTACGCACCATGGTCTTGGGCATCGACAAGCTGCTCCGCGCAGGTGAGGGCAGGACCCTGAAGCGCCTTCAGGGCATCGCCGCGCAGGTCAATGCCCTCGAGGCTGACTTCGAGAAGCTCACCGACGAGGAACTGCGTGAGGAGACGCCCAGCTTCCGCAAGCGCCTCGAGGCCGGTGAGAGCCTCGACGACGTGCTGCCCGAGGCCTTCGCGGCGGTCCGCGAGGCGAGCAAGCGGACGCTCGGGAAGCGGCACTTCGACGTGCAGCTCATGGGCGGTGCTGCGCTGCACATGGGCAACGTCGCGGAGATGAAGACCGGTGAGGGCAAGACCCTCGTCGCGACGCTCCCGTCCTACCTCAATGCGCTCACCGGCAAGGGCGTTCACATCATCACGGTGAACGACTACCTCGCCGAGTACCAGGCCGAGCTCATGGGCCGCGTCCACCGCGCCCTCGGCCTCGAGACCGGGGTCATCCTCGCGAACATGACGCCGGACCAGCGTCGTGAGCAGTACGCCAAGGACATCACCT
>DASUQN010000558.1:0-2154 GCA_036280515.1 Intrasporangium sp.
GGCGTCGAGCAGCGGGGCCACCCAGCCGAACACCACCCACGTGACGACGAACGCCGTGGCGACCGGCAGCATCAACGAGAGCATGGGGTCCTTGTCCGCCCACCACCGCATCCAGCCGGTGAGGAAACCGAGGAGGACGAAGGCCGGCATGGCTGCGACGGTCGGGTTGAGCATGAGCCCGAGTCCGAGCGTGAGAACGCCGCTGCCGAGGACGGCCACGACGGGCCCGAACCGCGGCGGCGCGATCAGCAGTTCGTCAAGGCGCCGGCGCGCCGTGTCGACATTGACCGTACCGTGCCGGATGTCGTCGACAAGGCGGTACAGGGCGTCCACCTGGTCAAGGCGCATCGGCGTGCTGCCGCCGGTCTTGAAGTCGACCTGGCTCGAAGCGCCCAGGTCGATGCGCACGAACAGCCCCGTGGGCACGACGAAGAACGTCACGCCGGTGGCGCCATACATCCTGGCGACCTCGTCGAGGATCTGGGTGACCCGGTCGGCCGGCTCACCCGTCCGGGTCAATGCGACCCCGAGGCTGCGCATCAGCTCCAGCACCGCCTCGGGTGGCTGCGCCGGCACCGGTTCGGGTGCAGCAGGGACCTCGCCCGCGAGATTTTGGGCGAAGTCGGCGATGCGCGCCCAGAAGCCCCTGCGCTCGGGGCGGAGCCGACCGCCCGGGGCGCGCGGTTCTTCTGATGGCGAACGCTCCTCGGGTGCCACGATGGAACAGGGCCGGTGCCGTCAGTGCGCGCTCAGCCGCGGGGCGGCGCGTACCGCTGGAGGAAGAGCGCCTCGACCAGGGCCATGTTCGCGATCTCGGAGGGGTCGACGCTCTCGTTGGGGGCGTGGATGAGCGCCTGCGGCTCCTCCACACCCATGAGGAACAGCTCAGCGGCCGGGTAGGTCTCGGCGAACACGTTGCACAGTGGAATCGAGCCGCCTTGGCCGAGTGTGGCCATGGGTCTCCCGTACGCCTCGTGCATGGCGGCCGCCATGGCCCCGTAGGCAGGCCCGTCTGTCGCGGCATGGAAGGGTGATCCCGTCGCCTCGGTGTCGATCGTCACGTGCACGCCCCACGGCGCCGCGGAGAGCAGATGCTCGCGCAGTGCTTCCTCGGCCTCTTCCGGAGTCGTTCCGGGCGGGATGCGGAGGTTGAGGCGCGCTCGGGCCCTCGGGGAGATGGCGGCCGCCGACCCGACGACTGGCGGACAGTCGATCCCGAGGATCGTGACCGAGGACCGGGCCCACAGCATGTCCGAGACCGAGCCGTCCCCGAGGAGCGCGGCACCCTCGACGACACCCGCATCGCTGCGGAACTGTTCCGTGGGATAGGGCTCTCCAGCCCACACGCCGGTGTTGTCGAGACCGGTGACTGTCGTGTTGCCCTCGCGGTCGCGCAGCGTTGCGAGCATCGCGACGAGCGCCGCCAGGGCGTCGGGTGCGGCTCCGCCGAACATGCCGGAGTGGATCTCCGACGCGAGGGCCTCGACGGAGACGACCACGTTGACCATCCCCCGCAGGCTCACCGTGGCTGCGGGGAGCCCGACCGACGCGTTACCGGTGTCGCACACGAGAATCGCGTCGGCCCGGAGCAGGTCAGCGTTTGGCGGCACGAAGGCCTCGAGCCCTCCCGTGCCCTGTTCCTCGGAGCCCTCGACGACGAGCTTGAGGTTCACCGGGACGTCGTCGCCGAGCGCCCGCAGCGCCGTGAGGTGCATGACGATGTTGCCCTTGCAGTCCGCACTCCCTCGGCCGTACCAGCGGTCGCCGACCTCCGTGAGTGCGAACGGCGGTGTGCGCCAAGCCTGCTCGTTCAACGGCGGCTGGACGTCGTAGTGGGCGTACAGCAGGACCGTCGGCGCGTTTGGGTCGTCGCACGGACGAGAGCCGACCACTGCTTGGCTACCGTCCGCGGTCTCCGCGAGGCGCGCGTCGGCAAACCCGACCGCAGCGAAGGCGTCGAGCACCCACCTCGCAGCGCGGGCGCACTCCTCGGGCGGGTACTGCCGCGGGTCCGCGACGGACGGGATCGCGACGAGCTCGGTCAGGTCGGCGCGAGCCTGCTCCATCAGACCGGCCACCCGGTCACGCAGTTCCACGGCGTCAGCCCTTCACCACGTTGTCGAGATTGAGGCCGTTGACAAACTCCTGGAACGA
>DASUQN010000559.1:0-2177 GCA_036280515.1 Intrasporangium sp.
CCGGTAGTCCTTCTGCATCCGGATCGGAGCGGGGTTGCCCTCGCGGTCCTTGCCGGGCTTTTCCCACACGACTGACTCGGGCACCCGTTCCTGCTCGATGAGCCCGGCGGCGACGGCCTCGATCGCCCGCTCCTGCGCGTGCGGCCCACCCGCCTGGAACGACATCACGAAGGGCTGCCCCGACGTGTGCATGACGGCGTTGGCCAGCTCGAACGACCGCTTGTTGATCTGGTCGACGATCTCGATGCACACCGCGGCCCGCACCTGCGGGCCCGCGTCACGCCAGGCCGGGATGGCGGCCTCGGCAGCGGCGAGGCCGGCGTCGAGGTCGAGCACCGGGTACGCGACCCCCAAAGTGGGACCGTAGGGCGAGACCTCACTGCCCACGAAGGTGCCGTCGACGGCGGAAGCCAGCTCAGCGGCATACGCCTGATTGAGGTGGGACTCGTACGCGGCGAGCCCCTCGGCGGCAGCCGTCTCGCCGTAGATACGGGGGGACGGGGACTCGGGATAACGCGAGTACCACGAGCGCGACGTCAGCGCCTGACGGATCTCGTCGAGGACGCCGGCGTGCTGGTCGAGCAGCGGGTGGGTGGGCTTCGTTGCCTGTGCAGTCACGCCTCCAAGGTTAGGCCGTGTCGAGGGCGTGGGCCGACGGGGCAGGATGTCTCCATGGAGATGAGCGACGTCGCAGTCATCGGCAGCGGAGCGATGGGGGCGGGGATCGCCCAGGTGGCGGCCACGGCAGGCCATCGGGTCAGCCTCGTGGACTCGATCCCCGAAGCCGCCGCAGCCGCGGTCGACCGGCTCGCGAGCGACCTCGAGCGTCTCGTGACCAAGGGCCGGCTCGCCGCCGACGAGGCTGACGCCGTGCGCGGCCGCCTCCAGCCGGCCGGATCCGTCCGCGACCTGCCCGAGTGCGCGCTCGTCATCGAGGCGGTGCCCGAGGACCTCGCGCTCAAGCGGAAGGTCTTCGCCGACCTCGGCGCCAGCCAGCCGACCACGACGATCCTCGCGACGAACACCTCGAGCATCGACATCTCGGCGATCGCCGACGCCGTCATCCACCCCGAGCGCGTCATCGGCCTGCACTTCTTCAACCCCCCGCCGGTGATGGCCCTCGTCGAGGTCGTCCACGGCGTGCAGACGAGCGGCGCGGTCCTCGACGCTGCGGTCGACCTGATGCGTGCCTGGGGCAAGACCCCGGTGCGCTGCGCGTCGACGCCCGGCTTCATCGTCAACCGTGTCGCGCGACCGTTCTACGGCGAGGCGCAGCGGATGGCCGAGTCGGGGGTGGCCGACCCGGGCACGATCGACTGGATCCTGCGCGAGAAGGGCGGCTTCCCGATGGGGCCCTTCGAGCTGACCGACTTCATCGGGCAGGACGTCAACCTCGCCGTCGGGACCTCCGTCTGGGAGCAGACGGACCAGGACGAGCGGTATGCGCCCACCGAGTTCCAGCGGCGTCTCGTCGAGTCGGGCAAACTGGGTCGCAAGTCGGGCGAGGGCGTCTACCCGTATGCCGCTGACGGCGTTCGCGTCGGGGGTGACCCCGACCCGGGGCTGGCTGCCCAGCTCGTCGGGGGTCCGATCGAGACGGACCCGTTGGCCCGGACGGTGGCGATGCTCATCAACGAGGCTGTCGACCTCGTCGCCCGGGGCGACGCGTCCGCCGAGGACGTCGACATCGCCATGGTGCTGGGGACGCGGTATCCCAAGGGGCCCATCGCGTGGGGACGCGAGATCGGCTTCGACGTGGTGGCGGCACAGATCGCGCAGCTGGACCAGGCGTTCCCAGGTGGGCGGTACCGGCCCAGCCCAGCGCTGACGGACGGCAGCGTGTGATGACCGACCCGGTTGGAGCTGGGACCGCGGTGCCGCACGAGGCCCAAGCCGACGCGGAGGCCGGGGTCGCGTTCGCCCGGCAGATGTGGGCCGACGACGAGGCTTCGAGGCGGCTCGGCATGGAGGCGCTCGTCATCGAGCAGGACCACGCGGTCGTGCGGATGCCGATCCGTGAGGACATGGTCAACGGCCACGACATCTGCCACGGCGGCTTCGTCTTCACGCTGGCCGACTCGACGTTCGCGCTCGCCTGCAACTCGCGGGGGTCGGTGACGGTCGCGTCCGGGGCGGACGTCACGTTCACGGCTCCCAGCCGCCTCGGGGACGTCCTC
>DASUQN010000560.1:0-5072 GCA_036280515.1 Intrasporangium sp.
GAGTGGCCCCGGTGTCCCCCACAGCTGTTGGGGACACCGGGGCCACTCGAGTGGCGGTGTGGGAGTGAGACCGGAGCTGACGGGGTCACCACAGGGCGCCGAACCCCACCTTCTTCGCCTTGACGGCGCCCTCGAGCGTCGAGCGCTGCTCGAACTGCTCGGCCTTGAGACCGGCGTGCACCGCCTTGAGGTGGGCGGCTCGGGTCGCATCGGGGTGGTCCTTCAGGGACCGGAGGAACAGATGGGTGAACGCCCCGTTCGGTCGCCCGTCGAAGGTCGCATCCGAGGCGGTCTGGTCCGGGCGACACGCCGCGAAGAGGACTGGTTTGGCCCCCTTGCCCCGCTTGGTCAGCTCGACCAGAGCCTTGCGGTCGACCGTCCGGGCGGGGCTGTGCTCCCGGATGGTGCGAGTACGGTCGAGACCGCGTGGCGTCGGCGGCGGTAGGAAGCGGGGCTTACGTCCGAGGGTCATGGCCAGCTGGAGCTCCTCGAGATCCTTGAGGCCGGTCCCGCTGTGGCAGGTGTCCAGGAGGACCTCCAGCAGCGCTCCCTCCGGCACGCGCTGGAACAGGTCATGCAGCTCGTCGTCCGCGATGACGGTGCTGCGATCCCACTGGTCGCCGGCTCGCTTGATGTCGTAGCAGGCGAAGACCTCGTCGAGACCGTCGGGCTCATCCGTGGTGCCGGGCTGGTTGGGGACCTGTGTGCCGTGGCTGGAGAACGAGAAGACGAGATGGTCGCCCGGCTTGGCCTTGTCGACCATTCCAGTCAGGGCGCCCATGACCGCCTTCTTCGTGGCCTCCGAGTCGCGCAGCACCGTCGTTGTGCGCGACGTGAAGCCGAACTTCTTGAGCGCGGCGGAGATGTCGTTCGCGTCGTTGACGCATCCCGCCAGCCAGCTGCTCATCGGGAGGTGCTTGAACTCGTTGATGCCGACACAGACGGCGCTGCGTGCCATGGCCAGATCCTTTCCTGTTGAGCCGCTGTCGATCGTCGTCGGGTGGGTGGGCCGCCTCACGAAAGCGTGAGCACGGCGTCAGGGCGCGCGTAGACGACGAAGGCGAGCCAGGTCGCATCGCCCCGCTCCCGGGCCGCCTGACGCGCTCTCGCGGTGGCCGCCGCCATGGGCGTCCCGTCCAGCAGCTCGTCGTAGAGCTTCTCGACGAACGCGCGCGACGGCTGTTGGTGCACCGACCAGAGGCAGGAGACGAACGCGGATGCCCCCGCGTCCAGGAAGGCATCGGCGAATCCGCCTGCAGTGGTGAGCAGAATCCCCTCGCGACCGGTCTGGCACGCGTTGAGCACCACGACCGGCCCCGCCTCGCCCGGGCGGGTCCACCGGGCGTTCTCGCTCACCTCGGTCGCCGTGAGGAACTGTTGCTCCACGGTCCGCCCCCGCCTGCGTCCCTGGAGCAGGATGCGGGCACCGAGGATGTCCTCCACCTTCGCGGCGCCGTGGCCCGAGAAGTGGAGCAGGTCGAAGCGGCCGCCGCGCAGCAGCTGGAGCACCCCTGACGGTGTCGCACGGACCGGGCTGGCTCCGAAATGCTCGGTGAGGTAGCGCTGCTCGTGGACCGGTTCGGACAGGACGAAACTCGGATCGCGGTAGTCCGGGATGAGCGACCTGGCGCGGCCCTTGCGGATCCGGATCTCCTTCGGCGGGAAGCTGCCGAGCCGCCATCGCACCAGCCCGCCCTGCGCGAGGAACCGAGGCTTCTTCTGGCGCGGTCCGCTGGGTGGCTTGAGATGCACGAGCTCCCAGGGGACGTACGGCTCGTCGGCGTAGACGATGAGGTCGCCGATCTGGTTGCGGTGCTCCCAGAGATAGGCCTGCATGTCCTCGGGGAGCAGCAGGTCGTAGAGCCGGGTACCGATGTCCTGCAGACGTCGCAGCACCTGCGCCTCGCTGAGGTCGCCGCCGACGATCTCCTGGACCTCGTCGAGGAATGCGGCCATGGTCGGCGCCCGGTCGACGATGGGCAGGGACTGGAAGGCGACCGGTCTGCCGTCCTGCTCGACGCGCACGGCGTACTTGTAGATGACCGAACCGTCGGGTTGGGCGCTCTCGATGATGTCGAGGCACGGCAGGCCGTCGAGCTCGGGCGCGTCGATCCCGGTGTGGATCTGGGCCCGGACGGGCGCGGCCGGTGCCCCGAGGGCTGCCCGGGAGACCGCCTTCGCCTCGAGAGCGAGGGTCGCGAGCGGCACCCACCCCTGCCGGACGATGGCATGCACCACGACGGGCCCCGTCGACAGCGCGCGCACGGTGAAGGGAACGGACGACTCGCCGCCGCCGAGGGGGAGCCCGAGGATGTCGGAGTCGGTGCCGACGACCTCGGCGTTGGACTTCCCGACGACCTGGACCGAGACCGGTCGCTCGGCCTCCACGGCTACCTTGGCGAAGGCGTGGACCATGCCCTCGCCCGCCTCGATGTCCTTGCGAGACAGCGTGACGCAGACCTCGAACGTTTCCTCGACCACCACGGTCGCCGGCATCTCCGCGGCAACGGTGGCCTCCGTCGGAACGGCCTCACTCGGAGCGGCCTCTCTCGGAGCGGCCTCTCTCGGAGCGGCCTCTCTCGGGGGGGCCTGAGGAACCGACGGTGGGAACGGTGGCGGCGGTGCCATCGGCAGGTCCCGGCTCCCCGGCTCAGGTACGGGCTCGGGCTCGGGCATGGACTCGGGCTCGCCTCCCGCTCCCATCCCCAACGGGAGCCAGCCGGCGATCGCCTCGATCACCTCGAGCTGGCTGAAGTAGTTGGTGTGGTAGATCCGGTCGTTCGTGTCGAACATCCGGGCCTCCGCAACGAAGCCGCCGATGGGCAGCCCGATCGCGCTCATCGAGGCCGTGTCGACGACGAGGTCGTTGTCGCCCTTGAAGAGGTCGTCGACGAAGCCCTCCGCCAGCCTGACGACGAGCTCGCGAGGGAACTCTGGCGGCCGGTGGGAGTCGTCGAGGAGCTCGACGTGGAAGTTGGAGGCTATGACGAACCACTTCGTCCCTGGCTGGGGCTGCTTGGGCTGCCCCTTGTTGAGGTCCGTGACGAACGGGCCGCTCGGCATCATCGCCGCGAGCCCGGGCACTCCGTTGTCCTCCCCGACGTAGGACACGAGGTACTTGACGAGCGCACCGATGCCCTTGACCACCCCAGCGACCACCGCAGCCACGGGCGCGCCACCGGGAATGGCGGCCAGCGCGCCGGCACCCACGCTGGCCAGGTTGGTGTAGAGGTCGATCAGGTCGTGCCACCGATCGGGATCGGCCAGGTGTGTGCCGCCGTTCGTCGCCGCGACGAAGATGATCCGGTCGACCCGTCCCGGCCAGCTGGAGCCGGGCAGCTCGTACTCGACGAGGCTGCGCGTCGTCAGGCCGCCCCGGCTGTGCGTGATGACATCGATGACGAACTCGTCATCGGGCCGGTGCGTGCTGAGTCGCTCGAGGAGGTCCCTGCCGTTTTCGCGGGGGTCGACACTCAGGGTCCGGTGGTCGTAACCGATGACCGCGTCGTACGCGCCGATGGCCGTGCGGAGCAGTCCCATGGCGTTCTCGTCATAGGTGATCGCGCCGAAGCCACCGGCCGTGGACGAGAACGTGCCGTGGATGAACAGGAGGATGCGGACGGGACGGTCGGTCGGCAGGTCGAGCTCATCGAGGCGGTCGATCCGTCGCCATGAGTCGAGATCGGTGTCGGCGATGTGCACCAGCCCCGGACGGATGTGATCCTCCATCTTCTCGATCGCCTTGCCGACGACGAGTGGTGCCGCGAACCGGAACACGATCGCCTGGACGGCGCCCTTCACGACGTCACCCAGCAGTCCGCGAGTGCGGCCGTGGCCGCGTGCCGGCCGCTTCCGCCCTCTCGCTCGCCCATCCTCGACCAGGTCGATGGTGAAGCGGGCAGTGCGCGGGCCGAGGTCGATCGATCGCGTGCGGTGGCCGGCGTCGACGGGCAGGTGCCACGAGTACACGCCGTCTCGCTCGAGGAGGACCACCGCGTCCTCCTCCGACCCGACATCGACCTCGACCATCGCCACCCCTCGAGAAGGACGGCCGGGACCTGCGCCGGGCAGCTCCCGGTCGCGCCGAGGTGCCAGGTCGAGTCGCTGCATGGGCACGAGACCGCTGTCCTCCAGCGAGGCGACGATCGCATCCTTCGCGACCTGCTGCTCGAAGCCCGGCTCACCGGGAAGGGCACGAGCACGCGAGGCTTCCCGCACGTCGTAAGAGCCCGGCACGACGACTCGGACGCCTTCGCTGGCGAAGGAGGTGGGCGGCATACGGCTCCCCCTCTTGGCTCGACCGCGGTTCGGTCACTTTTCACCGTAGAGCCGAGCCGCCCGCCGCTGATACGGAATCGCCGAGAACGCGAGCCGAAAATCGTTTGCGCGGCCCGGGCGCCAGGCGGCAACCTCGTTGCAACCGCACTGGCGCTGGGAGCCGCTGCACGAGTCCAAGGAGGGGTGACATGTCCATCACGGTCGGGGCATACCTGCCCACATCCACCACTGCCTTGGAGTTCTCTTGTCTTCCAGTCGTTTTCACGAGGATGACTCATCCTTCGCCGTAGACACCAACCCGGATGCACCGCCCGAGGGCGATCGCTGGTCGAGCTGGGACGGCGCCAGTCACGGGCCCAAGCCGAGACCTGACTGGGTCATCACCGAGCTCGGCGCCGTCGAGGAGGACCTCGGCGTGCTCAAGACGGGCAAGGAGGCGGACGTCCACCTCATCCGCCGCTGGATCCCCGGTGATCCCGATCGGGACGTCCTCATGGCGGGCAAGCGCTACCGCTCGAGCAAGCACCGCCTGTTCCACCGCGACACCGGCTACCTCGAGGGCCGGCGGGTGCGGAAGTCGCGTGAGACGCGCGCCATGGCCACCCGGACGTCATTCGGCAAGGAGCTGATCAGCGGCCTGTGGGCTTTCGCCGAGTTCGAGACGCTGGCCCGGCTCTGGCGGGACGGCCTGCCGGTCCCCTATCCGGTGCAGATGAGCGATGAGCAGCTGCTCATGGAGTTCATCGCGACGCCCGACGGCGATGCTGCGCCGCGGTTGGCCCAGACCCGCCCGG
>DASUQN010000561.1:0-2369 GCA_036280515.1 Intrasporangium sp.
CGGATGAGCCTCGCTTGGGCCGTCAGCATCGTCGCCGTGTCGATGTGGTGGATCATCCCCCTGGTCTTGTTGGGACGGTTCAGTCCGCCCTTCCTCTCCTGGATAGAGAACGCCTCGGTCACGACCAGCACGGCCAGCGCGTTCGAGGCGATCCGTGGGACGTCTCCGTGGCTCGGCTTCCTTCGGACCGACACCGGGCCGTCCTGGCCCGCGGCCTGGCTCCAGCTCACGGTGCCGGCCATAGCCCTCGCCGCAGTCCTCGTGGCAGCCATCGGTCTGCTGGGGATGACGGGTGCGCGGGAGGCACGGGGTTTCCTCGTTCTGGCCACCGTCGTGGGGCTTGCTCTCGTCACCTTCGGCAACACTGGCGGCTGGACCTGGCCGTGGGCGTCGTGGTCGCAGGCCATGCTCGACGGCCCTCTCGCGCCGTTCCGCAACACACACAAGTTCGAACTCGTGGTGCGGATTCCGATCGTCGTCGGTGTGGCATTCGCCCTGGAGCGAGCATTCAACGAGCTCCGGAGGCGGTTCCGCCCTGCTCAGGCACGGTCGAGAGCTCGGGCCCTCGCCGCGTTTGCGGTCGCGGGTGTGCTCGTGACCTATGCCGCCCCGGCCATCGCAGCCAACATGGCTCGCCCCGAGGGGTACCGCGCCATCCCGAACCATTGGGTCCAGGCAGCGGCCTGGCTCGATGCACAGTCGACGCCGGGAAGCGTCCTGGTGACACCATCAGCCAACTTCGCGGACTTCACCTGGGGCTCGACCAAGGACGAACCGCTGCAGGCGCTCGCGAGGAGGCCCTTTGTCGTCCGAGATGCCGTCCCGCTCGGGTCGGCCGGGGCGACACGGTTCCTCGACTCGATCATGGATCGGCTGGCATCGGGTCAGAGCGTGAAACGCCTCGAGAGCACCCTGTCGATGGCGGGCATTGCCTTCGTCCTCGTGCGGCACGACATCCGTCTCGACGCCCAGGGTGACCAGCCCGGAGTCATGGCCAGGTCGCTCCGGGAATCTGGCCTCGACCTCGTTGCATCCTTCGGCCCAACGAGCGGTGCCTACGGAGAATCCGAGTCCGTGACAGTGGATTACCGGACCCTCTTGCAGCGACCATCCATCGAGATCTACGGCGTTGACCCCTCGGGCCGCCCAGGTGCGGCCCGCATCGTCCCGAGCGACGCGATGCCGGTTGTCACCGGTGGACCCGAGAACCTCCCTGCCGTGGTGGGCGCAATCGGCGACGTCGACGTCCTTCGGGACGTCGACGTCCTCACCGTCACGGCCGACCCCAGTGAAATCACTGTCCAGCCGACGGTTCTCACGGATGGGCTCCGTCGGAGAGAGGTGAACTTCGGCGAGCCGGCCCACAACACGTCTGGCCTCCTCGAGGCCAGTGACCCGGGCCGTTCCGGACGATCGGTGACCGACTATGCCGTGCCGGGGGTCGCATCCGTGCTCGAGTGGCAGGGGATCTCCTCCGTCACCGCATCCTCCTCCGCGTCGGACGCGTATGCGACTCTCCGCCTCGGACCGGGCCACAGTCCGGCACAGGCGCTGGACGGCGACTCTCGGACCCGTTGGGTGTCTGGTCGGTTCGGCGAAGCGGTCGGGGAGTGGCTCCGGGTGGACTTCACCGGACCAACCTCAGTGACCGGGACGATGATTGAGCTGTCCGCGTCCTCGCCAATCGGAGCACGACCGCAGACGGTGCTCGTCGAGACGGGCCAGGGCGCCATAGCGACCGATGTCATCGCCGGGCCGCGTGTCCGACTGCGTATGCCGCCCGGTGACACGTCCTGGTTGCGAATCACGCTCGCCGAGGTGGAGTCCGGCCATCAGAACGGCTTCTCGATCTCGGAGGTCGCGATCCCTGGGGTCCGTGCGGCGCCGACACTGGCCATTCCGGGGCGTCACCAGCCAGACGTGGTCGTCCTCGAGGAAGGCAAGCGCGGCCGCTCCGCGTGTCTCAGCCTCGACGACGCCATTGCGTGCAGTCCGACACTCGTTCTCCCGGCGGAGGAAACGGGATGGCGACGCACGTGGACCGCACTCGAGCCAGCCGAGTACTCCGTCCGGGGCGAGGTCCGCGCGCTCGACGGGGACGCGGTGGAGAAACTTCTGTCGCTGCCCAACGGTTGGTCCGCGACAGCGTCCTCTCGACTCGTCACCGCGCCCGCAGGCCGCCCCGACGCCGGGATCGACGGTAATCCTGCCACCGGCTGGGTCGCGAGCCCTGCTGACCCCAATCCGTGGTATGAGGTGGCCTTTCCGCGTAAGATCCGGGTCGCGGGCCTGCGGATCACGAAGAGTTTCGAGCTGCCTGCCTCCACCCCAGTCACGGTGTCGGTGACGTACGACGACGGCAGCACCAA
>DASUQN010000562.1:0-3648 GCA_036280515.1 Intrasporangium sp.
CGTCAGCATGCCCGTGACAGGTGGGACGGTGTGGAGGTCGACGCCACGACCGACCTGGGCACCGAGGGCCCGGGCGTAGTGGATGATCCACGGCGCCCCGGCCAGGCTGACCGCACCCATGACCTCGGTGAACCGCTCGGCGGCCCACAGCCGCAGCTGGACGTTGCCCCCGCGGGGGTAGGTGCCGGGCCTGACCCCGGCAAGGATGACTCGGGCCCCAGCGGCGCTGAGCGCCATCCGCCCGAGCGGGGTGACGAAGGCGAGCGCACCGAGGCCCACCACCCACCACGACACGGGGCGCGCCCAGGGCGCCAGGTCGAGGGCACGCAGCAGCTCGGTCGCAGCGACCAGCGCCACGAGCCATTGGAGCGCCTTGACCGTGAGCAGGCCGAGCGAGATGACGGTCTGGACGAGCTGGGTCGACCGCGGGATCCGGCGAACCTCCCGCACGGTCGCGTCGGAGACGTCCGGCGTGATCGAGGCGAGGAAGTCGGCCTGGGCGCCGAGACGCGGGTGGTCGTAGAGGTCGGCGACCGTGATCGTCGGGTACTGCTGGCGCAGCCGCGAGACCAGCTGGGCGGCGGAGAGGCTGCCGCCTCCGAGCGCGAAGAAGTCGGCGTCGAGCGAGCGGGCTGGCGCGCCGAGGGTGTCGGTCCACTGCTGGGCCAACCACGATGGTATGCCGCTGAGCTGGCTCCCAGCGTCCGCCTCCTCCCCGCCGCTGGAGTCCGGCAGCGGCCACGGCAGTGCGTGGCGGTCCACCTTCCCGGAGGTCCGGGTCGCGAGCGCGTCAACGGCGGCGAGCAACGGCACGAGGGCGGCCGGCAGCTCCTGGCGCAGGCGGGTGAGCGCGGCCTCGTGGTCGAAGGCCTCGGGGTTGGCGGGCACGACGTAGCCGACGAGGACCTGGGTGCCCGCCGCGGTCGTCTTGACGGCTGCAGCAGCCCCGGTGACCCCGTGCAGACCCTGGAGGGCCGCGTCGACCTCGCCCAGCTCGATCCGGCGGCCACCGAGCTTCACCTGCTCGTCCGCGCGGCCGACGAAGATCAGGCCTTCGGGGTCGTTGACCACGAGGTCGCCGGACCGGTAGGCGCGATCCCAGCCGACGCTGGCCATGGGAGCGAACTTCTCGGCGTCCTTGACCGGGTCGAGATAGCGGGCGAGACCGACCCCGCCGATGATGAGCTGGCCCACCTCCCCCGCTCGGACGGGCTGTTCGCTGGAGTCGACGACGACGAGGTCCCAGCCGTCGAGCGGCAGGCCGATGCGCACGGTGCTGCGCCCGTCCAGCAAGGCGCCGCAGGCGACGACGGTGGCCTCGGTCGGGCCGTAGGTGTTCCAGACCTGGCGATCCGGGGTCGCGAGCCGCTCGGCGAGCTCGGGCGGGCAGGCCTCCCCGCCGAAGATGAGCAGCCGCACCTGCTCGAGCGCCTCGGGAGGCCAGAGGGCGGCGAGCGTCGGCACCGTCGAGACGATCGTGATGCCCTGGGCAATGAGCCAGGGGCCGAGGTCGATCCCGGTCCGGACGAGCGCGCGGGGTGCCGGCACGAGGCAGGCGGCATGACGCCACGCGAGCCACATCTCCTCGCACGACGCGTCGAAGGCGACCGAGAGACCTGCGAGGACGCGGTCGCCCGGACCGATGGGCTCGTGCTGCAGGAACATCCGCGCCTCGGCGTCGACGAAGGCGGCGGCCGAGCGATGGGTGACGGCGACACCCTTGGGCACGCCTGTCGATCCGGACGTGAAGATCACCCAGGCGTCCTCGTCCGGCGTCACGACGGGGGTCGCGTGCGGGGTCGCGTCCGGCAAGCCGTCGGTGAACGGCCCGACGCCGGGACCTCGGGCAACGGTGCTGATTGCGCGGCCGGGCCCGACGACCGCCGCCACCCGAGCCTCCCCGAAGACGAGGTCGGCGCGCTCCTGCGGGTCGTCGGCATCGACGGGCACGTAGGACGCCCCGGCCCGCATGATGCCCAGGATGCTGACATAGAGATCGTGGGTCCCCGACGGTGCCCGGACGCCCACCGTGTCGCCGCGCCGGACTCCGTCTGCAACGAGCTCGCGGGCCATCGTGTCGACGTGTTCGCCGAGCTCGGCATACGTCAGGACGCTGCGGGTGTCGTCGATGGCCGGGGCTTCCGGGTGGGCAGCGATCGTCGCGTCGAGGACGTCGAGCAGCGTCCTCGGGGGCGCCGCCCGGACGCCCGCCAGCAACGGATCGGACACGCGGCCCTCCTCCACACCGAGTGACACCCAGCCACGGACACGTGGAACGAGTCTATGGAGCCAGCATGGACGGCTGGGGCCGCCGCGCGGGAGACTCAGCCTCGGGACGCGGGCTGGAAGAGCTCGATGAGATTGCCGTCCGGGTCCGCCAGCAGGATCTGACGGCCACCAGGTCCGGCGACCACCTCACTGCGAAACGCCAGACCCGCCGCTCGGAGCCGGTCGATCTCGGCGTCCAGGTCGTCGAGAACCAGGTGGATGCGGTTGCGTCCGGGAACGTTGGCCTCTTCCGGGGTGGCTCGGGCACCGGAGCTGGCCGGACCGGACAGGAGCAGCCGGAGCGGTCCGCGTCGCACGTCGGCAAAGGCGGGTGCGGCACTGCTGTCGAGGGTGAAGCCGAGGTGACCGGTATAGAAGTCGATGGCGGTCTGCACGTCCGTGACCAGGTAGCGGACGCTGGCGTGCTGGTCCTGGGTGTTGTTCATGGCTCAAGCCTCCATGCGCAGCCGCAGCCGTGCTAGGTGAGTCCGCTTGTCCGAGTCTCGACGAGGGGGGTTACTCGGTCCGAGGCTTCGGCCCGAAGCGGCGAACCTCATGGGGCCAACCGCAGGCCTCCGCGATCCTGCCCGCCCACATCGTCGCGGCCTCATCATCGGGCACGTCGACCACCGCGAACCCGCCCAGGAACTCCTTGCTCTCCACGTACGGCCCGTCGGTGACCATCACGGCGCCGCTGGTCGGGTCGGCGCTGTAGACCGGGCCGTCCTCCTCCAGCCCCCCGGCGAACACGTACACCCCGGCCGCCTTCATCTCGTTCACGACCGCCATGGCAAGCGGCCCGCGCCCGCGGAACCACTCCTCGGTGTGGTCGCCCACCCACTGCTGGTTGAAGTAGAGGAGGTACTCGGCCACGACTGCTCCTTCTGCTCGGCGGACCCAGGTGGTCCGCGTTCACCCACCCCACGAACGGCGACAGGCGAATCCGACACTGTTGTCGCTCGTCGACGGCGATCGCGATGCGTCAGTGCGGGAGCAGCGCGACGATGTGTGCAGCGAGAGCGAGCACAGCGGCATACCTCTCGATGGAGGGGAACGCGCGACTCAGCCCACGGTGATGGTCGGGGCGCCCGCCGACTCCTCGTCGACCGGCTCACCCATCTCCTCGGCGATGCGCATGGCCTCCTCGATGAGAGTCTCGACGATCTGGCTCTCGGGGACGGTCTTGATGACCTCGCCCTTGACGAAGATCTGGCCCTTGCCGTTGCCGGAGGCGACGCCGAGGTCGGCCTCGCGAGCCTCGCCAGGGCCGTTGACGACGCAGCCCATGACCGCGACGCGCAGGGGGACGGTGAGGCCTTCGAGACCCGCCGTCACCTGGTCGGCGAGCGTGTAGACGTCGACCTGGGCGCGGCCACACGA
>DASUQN010000563.1:0-2368 GCA_036280515.1 Intrasporangium sp.
CGACCCGCCGACCGCGAGCCCGGCGATGACCCCCGCGGCGGTGAGCCGGCGCCACCAGATGCCGAGCACGAGCATGGGGCAGAAGGTCGAGGCGGCGACGGCGAAGGCGAGCTCGACGGCATGGGCAACCGGGACGCGCGCGGACACGAAGGTGAGGCCCAGGGCCATACCCACCGCGATGAGGGTCGCGAGCCGGAAGGCGCTCACCCCGTGACCGAGCTCGGTGCGCCGGCGCAGCACGTCCTGGCTGAGCACGCCGGCGACGGAGACGACCAGGCCCATCGACGTCGAGAGGAAGGCGGCGAAGGCACCCGCCGCGATGAGAGCGGTGAGCAGGTCGCCAAGCACTCCGGAGAAGATCCGGCCGGGAAGCTCGAGCACCACGGAGTCGGTCCGCCCGGACGTGACGAGGTCCGAGGCCAGCATCCGGCCGAGGATGCCGTAGGTGACCGGGAGCAGGTAGAACATCCCGAGCAGACCCAGCACGACGAGGGTCGTCCGCCGGGCGGCCCGCCCGTCGGGGTTGGTGTAGAACCGGACAACGACGTGGGGCAGCCCCATCGTGCCGAGGAACGTCGCGAGGACAAGGGAGTACGTCAGGTAGAGCGCGTAGTCGCCGGTGAGCGGCTCGGCCCAGTCGACCGCGTCCAGGCGACTGATCGCCGCCGGTGCACCGCCGGTCATCGTGGCACCGACGAGGAAGAAGAGCGGGGTGAGCAGCGCGACCAGCTTGAGCCAGTAGTGGAACGCCTGCACCAGGGTCACGCTGCGCATCCCGCCCGGCAGGACGTTGAGCGACACGATGACGGCGACGACGACCTGGCCGACCCAGAGCGGCGCGCCGGTGAGCGTGCGCAGAGTGAGCCCCGCACCCTGGAACTGCGGGATGAGGTAGAGCATGCCGATGGCGACGACGAGCAGGCTGGCGGCGTGCCTCGCCCGAGTCGACTCGACGCGCAGCTGGGCGAAGTCGGGCAGCGTGTAGGCGCCCGAGCGCCGGAGCGGCGCGGCGACGAAGACGAGCAGCAGCAGGTAGCCGGCCGTCCACCCGACCGGCAGCCAGAGCATGTCGACACCGCGGGCGAGGATGAGGCCGGCGACGCCGAGGAACGAGGCGGCCGAGAGGTACTCCCCGCTGATCGCCGACGCGTTGAGCACCGGACCGACGACGCGGGAGGCGACGTAGAAGTCGCTCATCGTCCGGGAGATCCGCAGGCCGAAGGCGCCGACCGCGAGTGAGGCGAGGGAGACGACGATGACGGCGACCACGCTGGCTGCCGAACTCACGCCGGGCTCACTTCGGGCTCACTTCGGCTCACCGGTTGTCCAGCAGGTCGCTGAAGGCGGCCTCGTTGCGCTCCGCTCGACGCACGTAGAACACCCCCAGCAGAACGATCTCGATGAAGGCGACCACGGTGAGGATGACCCACGGCACCGGGACGCCGAGGACGACGACGCGGCCCACGGCCGGCACGAGGTGGAGGACGAGCGGCACGAGACCCAGCGTGAACGCGAGCGCCGCGAGCACGGCCAGCGAGAGGCGCAGCTGGCTGCGCATGAGGGAGTCGACGTAGACCTCGCCCAGCCGGCTCTGCGCGTCGATCTCGGAGGCGATCGACACGCGGCGAGCTCGGGCTGCACGGGTGCGGGGCGACGTCACCGTGACCCGCGCGGCCGGCTGGGCCGCCTTCTCAGCCGTATGCCGCTGGGCTGGCTCCCGGTTCATCGCTTCTCCCTGCCGGGCTGGGCTCGTTTGACGAGCAGGTCCCGGAGTGCCCGGGTGTGGCGCCTGCTGACGCCGAGCTCGTGTCCACCGACGACGACGGTCGTCCGGCCGCCCTCGGTGCGCCACTCGGAGATGTGGCCCAGGGCGACGAGCAGGGAGCGGTGGATCCGGACGAAACCGGCGTCCCGCCACTGGTCCGCGAGGGTGGTCAGGGGCACGCGGACGAGGTGGCTGCCGCTCGCGGTGTGCAACCGGGCGTAGTCGCCCTGCGCCTCGACGTAGAGGACGTCCGCCCGCGGCACGAGTCGGCTCACCCCAGCGAGCTCGACGAGGATGCTGTCGTCGTGGTCGGCCGTCGGCAGGGACTCCCGCCCCTCGATCCGGCCGACGACCCGCCGCACTGCCTCGGCGAGCCGCTCGTCGCGAACCGGCTTGAGGACGTAGTCGACGACGTTGAGCTCGAAGGCGTCGACCGCGTGCTGCTCGTGCGCGGTGACGAAGACGACGGGCGGCTTGGTCGTGAAGCGGGACAGCACCCGCGCGAGGTCGAGACCGCTGAGGCCGGGCATCTGCACGTCCATGAAGATCGCGTCGAGCTGCTGCTCGTGGATCACCCGCAGGGCCGCCTCCCCCGAGGCCGCG
>DASUQN010000564.1:0-5376 GCA_036280515.1 Intrasporangium sp.
CTGGGCCCACGCCACGCGGTCACCCACCGCGACCGAGTCGACGCCGTCGCCCACCGCGACGACCACGCCCGCGCCCTCCTCGCCGAGGACGAACGGCGTCGCGCCGACGTAGACGCCCTGACGTCGGTAGACGTCGATGAAGTTCACCCCTGCTGCTGCCACCTCGACCTGGACCTCGCCCGGTCCGGGCTCGGGCACGTCGTGCTCGCGCACCTCGAGGACGTCACGCTCACCGTGCTCTCGGACGAAGACACCCCTAGCAGTCGTCATGACGACACCCTAGACGCTGCCACGTCGACCGATTGCGTTGCTCATCGAGCGCCCTCGACCCTGGCCCGGAGGCCGTTGAGGGTCTCGTCGACCGGGCCTTGCCCGATGACCTCGTCCCAGTCGGGCACACCGTCGAGGAGGATGAGCGCTCGATGACCATGAGGTTGTTGGGCCGGTCCATGTTGAGCCACATGGTGTCCACGGGTCCGACCCGTCGCCTGCGACGTGCCGGCATGGCGGCTCCGGTCTTGATGGGCGCTAGTCGTCAGCATGCTCTCGGTGCACGCGCCGCGGCAGGGTCGGATGGCCCACCTCGCGTCCGGTGAGGTCGTGCAGGGCGTCACCGCTCACCCGATACGTCGTCCACTCGTCGAGCGGCGTGGCACCCAGGGAGCGGTAGAACTCGATCGCCGGGGAGTTCCAGTCGAGCACGACCCACTCGAGCCTGGTCCAGCCGCGCTCGGTGCAGATCGCGGCCAGCCGCATGAGCAGCGCCTTCCCGATGCCGAGGCCGCGTTGGGCGGGCTCGACGAACAGGTCCTCGAGCCACAGTCCATGCCTCCCCGTCCACGTGGAGAAGCTGACGAACCACACCGCCATCCCGACCACCGCCCCGTCCCGCTCGGCGACATGGGCGTATGCCGCTGGGCTCGCTTCCCGGGGGAAGAGCGCCTCGCGGAAGTGGTCGGGTGTCGCCGTCGCCGCGTCAGGTGCCCGCTCGTAGAGCGCGAGCTCCCGGACGAGCCGGGCGATGTCCTCGACGTCGTCGACGGTTGCCTCCCGGATGGTGAACGCCGGCGAGTCGGTCAGTGCTGATGGGTCGGACACGTCACCATCCTTGCGCACCGCCCACCCACTCCCAGACTCGACGAGGACACAGCCGGGCACGTACTGCGCGCTCGACTCGGTGGGGGATGGCTGCCAAGGGGTGTCGGTCTGCCGACGTAGGCTGGAGGGACCATGAGCACGCTCTTCGACGACCTCTTCGGGCCCGACGGGCCGCAGTCACCATCCACCGTCCCGCAGGTCACCGAGCGTGGCGTCCCGACGTGGGCGGACGCGGCGGCGCGCGGAGGCCAGGTGGGCGCGGAGCCGGCTCAGCGGCATACGGCAGCTGCGTGGGGCTCAGCCGACCCGGAGACGCTGCTCGAGGGCCTCAACCCGCAGCAACGGGAGGCCGTTGTGCACGAGGGGAGCCCCCTGCTGATCGTCGCTGGGGCCGGCTCCGGCAAGACGCGGGTGCTGACGCACCGGATCGCTTGGCTACTCGGGAAGCGCGGCGCCCAGCCGGGGCAGATCCTCGCGATCACGTTCACCAACAAGGCCGCTGCGGAGATGCGTGAGCGTGTCCAGGCCCTCGTCGGGCCGCGGGCTCGCTCGATGTGGGTCATGACGTTCCATTCGGCGTGCGTGCGTATCCTGCGCCGAGAGGCGGCCAAGGTCGGGATGAAGTCGACGTTCTCGATCTACGACGCCGCCGACAGCCAGCGGCTCATGAGCCTGGTCATCCGCGACCTCGACCTCGACCCGAAGCGCTATGCGCCGCGCAGCTTCTCCGCCCAGGTGAGCAACCTGAAGAACGAGCTCGTCGACGAGGAGGGCTACGCGAGCCAGGTCTCGGAAGGCAATCATCACGAGCGAACCCTGTCCGCTGCCTACACGCAGTACCAGCGACGGCTCCGGCAGGCCAACGCCCTCGACTTCGACGACATCATCATGATGACCGTCAACATGCTGCAGGCCTTCCCGGACGTCGCGGAGTACTACCGCCGGCGCTTCCGGCACATCCTCGTCGACGAGTACCAGGACACGAACCAGGCGCAGTACCAGCTCATCAAGGAGCTCGTGGGCGAGGGAGTGCCCGGCCCGGGCGACGGCGACTACGTCGTCCCGCCGGCAGAGCTGTGCGTCGTCGGTGACTCCGACCAGTCGATCTACGCGTTCCGGGGAGCCTCGATCCGCAACATCCTCGAGTTCGAGCAGGACTACCCGGACGCGCGGACGATCCTGCTCGAGCAGAACTACCGCTCGACCCAGCGCATCCTGCGCGCCGCGAACTCCGTCATCGCCCGCAACGAGAGCCGGCGGGCCAAGAACCTCTGGACCGACTCCGGGGACGGGCCGCTCATCGTGGGGTACGTGGCCGACAACGAGCACGACGAGGCAGCGTTCGTTGCGAAGCAGATCGACGACCTGGCCGAGCACGGGGTGCGGCCGGGGGACGTGGCGGTGTTCTACCGCACGAACGCCCAGTCCCGAGCGATCGAGGAGATCCTCGTCCGGGTCGGCCTGCCCTACAAGGTCGTCGGCGGCACCAGGTTCTACGAGCGGCGCGAGGTCAAGGATGCGCTCGCCTACCTGCGCGTCATCTCCAACCCGATCGACACGGTCAACCTGCGCCGGATCCTCAACGTGCCGAAGCGTGGCATCGGTGACCGCGCGGAGGCCTGCGTCGCGGCGCTCGCCGAGCGGGAGCGCATTCCCTTCGTCGCCTCACTGGGACGCGTCGAGGATGCACCCGGCATCGCGACCCGGTCCGTCGCCGCGATCAAGGGGTTCACGGCCCTTCTCGAGGAGCTGAGGACGGTCTATGAGAGCGGTGGCGGGATCGCTCTGCTGCTCGAGGCGGTCCTCGAGCAGAGCGGCTATCTCGCCGAGCTCCGCGCGAGCCACGACCCGCAGGACGAGACCCGGGTCGAGAACCTCGCCGAGCTCGTCGCCGTCGCGCAGGAGTTCGACGAGCGGCGCGCGCTCGAGGGTCCGGCGTCCGGTCAGGAGCCCGAGGACGTCGGGCCAGCGGGGGCGCTGGAGGAGTTCCTCGAGCAGGTCTCCCTCGTCGCCGACGCCGACGAGGTGCCGGACGAGCCGGACGCCGAGGCCCAGGGCGTCGTGACACTGATGACGCTCCACACCGCGAAGGGCCTGGAGTTTCCCGTCGTCTTCCTCACCGGGATGGAGGACGGCACGTTCCCTCACCTCCGATCGCTCGGCGACCCGAAGGAGCTCGAGGAAGAGCGCCGGCTGGCGTATGTGGGCATCACCAGGGCCCGCGAGCGGCTCTACCTGACGCGGGCGGCCGTGCGCTCGGCCTGGGGCTCACCGCAGTACGGCCCGCCGTCGCGGTTCCTCGACGAGATCCCCGGCGACCTGCTCGACTGGCACCGGCTCGGGCCATCCTTCTCCGGAGCCCGGGGCTCGAGCCAGCCTGCGGTCGCGACCTTGGCGGCTCGCCCCGGTGTGCGCAGTCCCGGCACCCGGGCGATCGTCTCACTCAAGCCGGGAGACCGCGTGACGCACGACGCCTTCGGGCTGGGCACGGTGGTGCGGGTCGAGGGCGAGGGCGACAAGTCGCTGGCGCACGTCGACTTCGGCGCAGACCTCGGCGTCAAGCGACTGCTGCTGCGCTACGCCCCGGTCGTCAAGCTCTGACTCGCCCGCTCAAGAGTGCAGTTCGCGAACTGCACTCTCGATCCAGCTGTCACAGATAGACGCCGCGTGCGGCCAGCCAGCTCCGCGGAGCCACCGGGCCACTCCCGCCGGGATGGATCTCAAGGTGCAGGTGCGGGCCGGTGGAGTTGCCGGTGTTGCCGCTGTAGGCGACCCTCTGACCGGGAGCGACCTGCTCGCCGACGCTGACGAGCAGTCGGCTGTTGTGGGCGAACCAGGACACGGTCCCGTCCCAGTAGCGGATCTGCACCATGTAGCCGTAGCCCTCGTTGGACCAGCCGGAGAAGATGACGGTGCCGGTCGACATCGCAAGGACCGGGGTCCCGGTGGGGGCCGCGAGGTCCTGGGCCGGGTGCATCTTGCCCCAGCGCCACCCATAGCCGGACGTGAGCGTGTACCCCTTGAAGGGTGCGATCCAACGCTGGGCAAGAGCGAGGCGGCGCTTGCGCTCCGCCTCCTTCTTCTTCTTGTCCGCGGCAGCCTTCGCCGCGGCGGCCTTCTTGGCGGCGGCCTTCTCGGCGGCGATGCGCTCCAGTGCTGCCTTGGCGGCGTCGGCTCCGGCTTCAGCCGCGGAGCTGGCCGCGAGGCCGAGGGCGGCCTCGGCGCGCACCCCGTCACGGGAGGCGCGGAGGTTGCCTCGGTCGCCGGCCGCGGCCGCGACGGCGTCCGCATCGGCCACCAGCCCGAGACCCGCCACGGAGTTGGACACGTTCTTCATCGCCGCGGCCTCGGCGCTCAGCGGGCTCGCTCCGGCGTCACGGACGAGGAGCCCGGCGGCGACGGTTGAAGAGAGCAGAGCAATGGGGACCACAAACTGACGACCCCGTGCAGGCTTGGTCGCGGGCCGGTGACGACCCACATAGATTTTGTTGGACACGCAGCGCTTACCTATCTCAGTCCGATTGCAGCCCCGAGGTTAACTTGACCGATTCGTTATCGAGAAATCGGGCACCGTTCCCCTCGGGAGTCCGCGTCGTGGAGGAGGGATCACGATCAGGGCTGACACTAGGGGATCGGGAGCCAGAAGGGAAAGCCGAACCGCAACCGAATTTCTACCGATTTGCGACCACCACTACGAAATCAGCGGCGAACCCCCGGCGCTCGTGTTGGATCCGCATCGGGAGCGTTCACCCGACGACGTGTGAACTCGCTCACACCCCGAGTCACGGTCGCCCCCGACGAGTCGAGATGGGCCAAGGCGGTGGAGATTCCGTGCACCACGGTTCGGGTGAACGGGAGACTGCCGTGGCCGACCCCGTGGAGCTCGATGTTGTGGACGCTGAGGTCCTGATGGTGCAGCGCCGCGTTGCGCTGGGGAAGGATGACCTGGTCGAGGTCGGACCAGTAGACGATGAACCGCGTCTGGCAGTCCTGGACCGGCTGGGCCAGCTCCTGGAGCAGGCCGCTGCCCGGACGGAGCTGTCGGGTGAGGCCGTTGTTCCAGGCGTAGGCGAGATAGCTGCCCTGGTGCGGGGTGCCGAGCGTGACGAGGGTGTGGACCCGCTCGTCTCCACCGAGCCGCGTCACGTAGTAGCGGGCGATGAGCCCGCCGAGCGAGTGGCCGATGACGTGGATCCGCTCGTAGCCGGTCTCGCTGGCGATTCGCTCGACCTCGTCACCGAGCCGTGCCGCAGCCGCGCGGATGTCCCTGGTGAAGAC
>DASUQN010000565.1:0-6521 GCA_036280515.1 Intrasporangium sp.
GCCTGCGGGAGCGTGAGCGGCTATGGTCGAGCGCAGCCGAGCAGGGGCGCGACGAGGAGGTCGTTGTGGGCATTCGGTCATCGCAGGTCGGGATGGTGGGCGTGCTGCTCGCCTTGAGTGCGTGTGGACAAGCCGGCGCCGGGGGTCAAGGGGGGTCCGGCTCGAGCAGCGTGGGCGGCGTGCAGTTCGCGGTCTCGCCGACGTGTATCCCTGGCTCTGGGGCTGATTGCGAGGCGGTCGGCGATGAGCACGTCGTCATCAATCCCTCAGACTTTGCACGGGCTGGAGTGACAACCGCCGCCCCCGCGGACGACAGCAGCGCGGCCGTCGACGTCGTGTTCGACTCGGAGGGGGCAGCGGCGTTCAGCAAGGCCTCCAGTGAGGTGGCCCAGAAGGGCGACGGTGCGAGACTCGTTCTGGCAGTGGACGACCAGGTGCTCTCCGCAGTTCGAGTGCCGAGCCCGGTTGAGGTCACGAAGATGCGGATTGTCCTGCCAGGTCACCTTCACGCTGAGGATGTAGCCCGACGCATCACGGGCGGCTGAACCGGTGGCCAGCGGCGTGCTGATCCGCGAGAACACCATGTGTGGAACGCGCACAAGGCTCTGCAACTCGCAGTCCGAAGCGCAGTCCCCTCCTCTGCGAGGATCGGCCGCCCCTAGGCTGTCCGCCATGTCCGCCTTGCCGACAGTCCGCACAGACCGCACCTGGCTCATCGCCCTGGCCGCCAGTCTCTGGGGCCTCTCGGCGATCTGGCGCGACCCGCTCGCCAAGCAGTACCCGTCGGTCGCCATCGTCTTCTGGGAGCACGTCGTCCTCGTCGTGCTCGTGTCGCCGTGGCTCGTCGGCGCCGTTCGTGCCGTGGCACGGGCGAGCCGACGGACGCAGCTGAGCGTGCTCGTCATCGGTGCGGGCTCCTCGGCGCTCGCCACGACCCTGTTCACCTCCGCCTTCCGGTTGGGTGACCCGATCACGCCGCAGGTCCTCCAGAAGCTGCAGCCGGTCATCGCCCTCATGCTCGCAGCGGTCCTCCTGGGGGAGCGCCTCCGGCCGTCGTTCGCGTTCTTCGCCGTGCCGGCGATCGTGGGTGCCTGGCTGCTCAGCTTCCCGGAGCCGTTCGCCATCAGCATCACCAGCCTGTATGCCGCTGGGCTTGCTCTCGGGGCAGCGGCGCTGTGGGCGGCGGGCACAGTTCTCGGACGTGCCGCCAGCGCTGAGCTGACCTTCCGCGAGCTCACGTCCCTCCGCTTCGTGGTCGGTCTCGTCGCGCTCGCCGTGATCGTGCCTGCGACCGGGACGTCGGTGCAGATCGAGGCCGGATCCATCGGCAGCATCGTCGTGCTTGCGCTCGTGCCGGGCCTGCTCGCCCTCCTGCTCTACTACCGCGGCCTGCGCACCACGCCGGCCTCGCGGGCGACGCTCGCCGAGCTCGCCTTCCCGATCACCGCGGCCGTCGTCGGGGTCGCGGTGCTGGGCCGCAGCCTAGCCCCGACTCAGTGGCTCGGCTTCGCCATCGTGCTCGCGGCGGTGGTCGGCCTGGCCCTGCACGAGCGGCGCAGCGAGCGACCCGCCGTGGCCACGCCCGACCGCGCCGACGAGGCGATCGGCATGCGGGGCTGAGCCGATGTTCTTCGAGGACTTCTCGGTCGGCCAGACCTTCACCAGTCAGGGCCGGACCATCACGGAGACGGATGTCGTCCTCTTCGCCGGGTGGAGCTGGGACACCAACCCGCCCCACACCGACGCTGAGGCGATGAGGGACAGCCGCTTCGGTGAGCGCATCGCGCACGGGATGCTCGGCCTCTCGGTCGCGATGGGACTGGCGTCCCGGCTCGGCATCTTCGAGGACAGCTCGATCGCCCTGCTCGGGGTCGACGGCTGGCGGTTCCACGCACCCATCCGCATCGGCGACACGGTCCATGTCACGATCGAGATCACGGGCACGCGGCTGACGAGCGCCGGCGACGCCGGCATCCTGTCGCGGCGCTTCACCCTGACCAACCAGGGCGGTGCCGTCGTCCAGTCCGGGGACATCGGGCTCATGGTTGCGACCCGGCCGCCCGGGAACTGAGCCTCGCCCCGGGAGCAGGCTCAGGGGCATACGGGATCGTCGGGCCGCGGGAGCGGCGGCGCGGTGAGCCTGCCTACGATGCCCCTGTGCTGGTCCGCCTGCTCAAGGGGCCCGCTCCGGTCATCGCCCTGGTCGGCGTCGCGGCCGTAGTGGGTGCGCTCCACGGCGGCTTCACCGACCTGTTCGTGTACCAGCACGGAGGTCGGATCGTGCTGGACGGGCTGCCCCCGGGCTCGCGCGACCCGGTGACCGGGCTGCGCTTCACGTACCCGCCCTTCGCGGCCATGCTCATGTCGCCGCTGGCGTCGCTCCCGCCCTGGCTGGCAGCCGGGATCTGGACTGCGGCGTCGGTGGCCGCGCTTGCCGCGGTCGTGGCACTGGTGCGTCGCGTCCTCGACCGGCCCGCGCCCGGATGGCTCGTCGCGCTCCTCGCCCTCGGCGCGGTCGCCCTGGAGCCGATCTGGCAGAACCTCGCGTTCGGCCAGGTCAACACCCTCATCATGCTGGCCGTCCTCGTCGACCTGCTGAGGCCGTCGCAGCGCTGGTCCGGTGTGCTGCTCGGGATCGCGGCCGGAGTGAAGCTCACCCCGCTCGTGTTCGTCGTCCTCCTCGTGCTCGTGGGACGTCGCACCGCTGCTGGGCGCGCGATCCTCACCTTCGCCGGCACCGTCGTCGTCGGCTTCGTGGCGAACGCGGGGTGGTCGGCGAGTTACTGGGGCCACGGCCTCGTCGACGCCGGCCGCATCGGACCTCCCGCCCTGGCGCACAACCAGTCGGTTTACGGCGCGCTCACCCGTCTGCTCGATGCGAGGCCTTCGATCCTGCTGTGGCTCGCGGTCGCCGTGCCGGTCGCCGTCGCCGTGCTCGGCGTCGCCGTTCGGTGGTGGCGGCGGGGCGACCCGCTCCTGGGCGCCTGCCTCGCGGCAGTGTCAATGCTCCTCGCCTCACCCATCTCCTGGTCGCACCATTGGGTGTGGTCCGCGCCGATCGCCTTGGTGCTGTGGGAACGCGGCAGGTGGGCTGCCATCGCGTGGACCGTGGTCTTCGTCGCCCGGCCCGTCATCTGGCCCGGCTACGGCGAGGGCAGCGAGTTCGCGTGGTCGCCTGTCGACCATGTTGTCGGGAACGCCTACCTCCTGGCCGCGATTGCCTTCGCGGCGTGGGCGGCAGGCAGGTGCCAGCAGCGCATGGGGACCTGGGTGAGCGGCTCGGGGCGTCAGAAACGGTCCCCCGAGATCTTCCCGGCGGGCACGCGGAGTGGTTGACTCCAAAGGTCCCGGCAACGTCGTCGAGGCGACTGCGGCGATGCCCGGGCCTTCGCAACGAAGGGATCTCCGCATGAGTGACTGGCAACGATCGAGGATCCTCGTCTCAGGCGCAGCTGCGCTGCTGGCCATGGGCCTCGCATTCTCGAGCGGGTTCGCGGCGTCCGCCGCCCCCTCTGCCAAGGCTGGCAGTGGGCAGGGCAAGAGCGACGTGCGCAACACTGGGCCCGACCTCAACAACGGCAAGAAGCTGGCAATCAGCGCCAAGCAGAGCGAGAAGGTCAAGGGTCAACCCCCGCTCGGGCCGGCCAAGGTCGGCGCCACGAGGACGTGGCTCGCTCTCGACGACTTCAACGGCGCCATCTACCTGAAGAACTACACGCTTCGCGGCATCGGCGACCACATCGAGGTCTGGGTGGCCAACGACCGGGCCTTCCCGGCGGGCGATTGCCGCAACGATCTCGGTCTGACCAACGTCACCGACGCACAGGTGAACAACTTCATCCACGAGTTCGACACGAACATCTACCCCAAGGAGTCGGCAGCCTTCTCAGTACCCCCATCGCGTAACGGCAAGAACGCGGTTCTTCCGCAGCTCATCCCCAACCTGCCGTCGTCGGAGTTCAGGGGCGAAGGCGACAACATCGTCACGCTGGTCGACAACGTGCGGGACGCCAACTACTACGAGCCGACGACGCCCGACGGACAGACCTACATCGCGGGATTCTTCTACTCGGTCTTCAACGAGTACTTCGACCGCAACGTCATGACGATCGATGCCTTCGACTGGCTGCACCGCACCGGTGCCAACCCGCCCGACGACTCCACCGATCCTGACTACCAGGCGTGCAGCGAGGAACTCGAAGTGGATCCGTCGCGTCTGCTCGGACTGCCTCGGCCGCATCTCTACGAGGGTGTCTTCGCCCACGAGTACCAGCACCTCCTGGAGTACTACGAGGACGCGGACGAGACCTCGTGGGTCAACGAGGGACTCTCGGACTGGGCCCAGACGCTCGTCGGCTACGTCGACCCCTCCGTGCCCCCGGAGGACCCCGACGCCGACAGCCACATCAAGTGCTTCCTCGGCTTCTCGCCACCCAACTTCGGCGGGCCGGAGAACTCGCTGACCGCCTGGGGTGACCAGGGCGGACCAGAGATCCTCTGCGACTACGGAGCCGCCTACACGTTCATGGAGTACCTCGCCAGCCACTACGGCGCTGACGCGATGACGGCCCTGCACCGCGAGGACGGCAACGGCCTCGTCGGGCTGGACACCGTCCTCGACGGTCAAGGCGCAACGGTCAGCGCCCGCGACACCGTGCACGACTGGGCCGCTGCGGTTGCCGTGGACGCCAAGGTCGACACCGGGGGCGCGGTCAATGGCGTCCCGGCGGCCAGTGTCACCGCGTCCTCCCTCACGGCCAGGATCAACTGGGACAACACGGAGGCGTACAGCGACGCGGGCGCGCCGCCGAACGGGTCGGACTACGTCCGGCTGCGTGACGGCGCCGGTGCCTACCTGTCGGCCGGGCAGATCAGCTCGATCGCGTTCAACGGCGCCTCGTCGCTCGTTCCGGACCCGGTGGCATGGACGGTCGACACGACCCCGCCCGACGCCACCACGGCCAGCACGTCGTGCGCCAGCGTCCCCGACGGTACGGGGCCGGCGGCCCTGTACTCCGGGTGCGGTGCCAACCTCGACCGGGCGATCGTGCGCAGCGTCGCGGTGCCTGCCGGTGGCGGCGCCCTGACGTTCGATGCGCTGTGGGACACGGAGGTCGGCTGGGACTTCGGCTACGTGCAGGTCTCGACCGATGGTGGGGCCACGTGGACGAGTCTGGCGACCGCCGACACGACGTCCGATCACGACCCAGGCGCCATCAGCCAGGTCGTCTCGCAGCTGCCCGGCTTCACGGGTGACTCGGGAACGTGGCGGCCGCAGTCGGCCGATCTGGGCGCCTACGCTGGCCAGACGGTGCTCGTGGCGTTCCGCCACATCACGGATCCCAGCGTCAACGAGGCCGGGTTCTGGGTGCGCAACATCGACGCGGCGGGCACCCCGCTGCCGAGTGACAGCCTGAGCGGCTGGCAGTCGGCGACCGAGGTCCAACCCGTGGCCGTGCAGGGCTTCACCGTCCAGCTCGTCGCCTACGGGGCCGACGGTGCGCCCGTGTGGGTGTACCGGCTGCCGCTCGACAGCGCCTTCGACGGGACCCTGTCCGGCACCGCCCTGACGGATGCCATCGGCACCAGCGCAACCACGGTGGCAGCAATCGTCATGTACGACGACGACACCGAGTCCGCGCCGAAGCAGGCCAACTACACCCTCACCGTGAACGGCGTGGTCCAGCCGGGAGGGGGCGGCTGAGCTGCCAACGCGACTCAGCGGCATACGACATCAGCCGTATGCCGCTGAGTTCCGTTCCAGCGCAACTACGTCATGGGGTCGCTTGGACTGGCGTACCGTCGGAGCGTGCGTAGAGGGAATGCGGGGGCGGTCGAACGACGTGACCGGACGGGTGCGGGTGCCGCCTTCGCCGAGTACGTGCTGCCGTCCCCAGGCCTCGAACGACTTCGCCGCCTCGGCGGGCCCGGAAAGGGGCACGTCGCCACGTGCTCGAGCGCCAAGGTCGCGGGCGAGGTGCTCGGCTTCGTCGGAGCGCAAGGGCGGTCGCCGGCATGACCGAGCGCTCGATCGGCATCGTCGGTGGCGGCATCGTCGGGCTCGCCATCGGCCGGGAGCTCGCGCGCCAGCGCCCCGGCGTGCGAATCATCATCTTCGAGAAGGAAGCTCGCCTCGCGGCGCACCAGACCGGGCACAACTCCGGGGTCGTGCACGCTGGGATCTACTACAAGCCCGGCAGCCTCAAGGCGCAGCTCTGCTCTCGCGGCCGCGAGCTGCTCCAGGACTACTGCGCCGAGCACGGGATCGCCTACAACGAGTGCGGCAAGCTCGTCGTCGCGGTCGACCCCTCAGAGCTGGGACGCTTCGAGGCCCTGGAGCAGACGGCACTGCGCAACGGCGTGCCCGGCCTCGCGCGGGTCGGCCCGGAGCAGATCCGCGAGATCGAGCCCTACGCCGTCGGCCTCGCCGCCCTCCACTCCCCAAGGACCGCGATCACCGACTTCGTCGCCGTCGCCGAGGCGATGGGCAAGGACATCATCGACAGCGGCGGCGAGATCCA
>DASUQN010000566.1:0-2928 GCA_036280515.1 Intrasporangium sp.
GGAGCGATCGCGGCCGAGCGCACCTCCGATTGCACCTCCGGGCGCACCACCGAGCGCACCACCGAGCAGGACGACCGCCGCTATGCGATCGAGGCGCAGGACCTTGTCAAGACGTTTCGCGCCGGCCGGCGCCGTGAGCCGGTCCGGGCGCTCGGGGGGCTCACCCTCCGGGTCCGGCCGGGAGAGGTATTCGGCCTGCTCGGGCCGAACGGCGCGGGCAAGTCCACCACCGTGCGGATCCTTGCCACCCTGTCGCAACCGGACTCGGGATCGGTCCGGGTGGCGGGGATCGACGCACTCGCCGACCCGGCCGCGGTCAGGCGCTCGATCGGTCTGGTATCCCAGAAGCCCTCGGCCGCCCCGATGATGACCGGTCGCGAGAGCCTTCAGATGGCCGCCCGCATCCATGGCCTCGACCGCCGGGACGCCCGCAGGCGCACGGACGAGCTGCTCGACCGGTTCGGCCTCGTGGACGCGGCGGATCGCCTGACCCGGACGTACAGCGGCGGCATGCACCGCAAGCTCGACGTCGCGATCGGACTCGTCAATCGCCCTTCGGTGCTCTTCCTGGACGAGCCGACGACTGGGCTCGACCCGGACGCGCGAGCCCAGATGTGGGCCGAGATCGCTCGCATGGCGGCCGGTCACGAGCAGGACGGAGACACCAGGGTCACTGTCCTGCTCACGACCCACTACCTCGACGAGGCCGACCACCTGTCCGACCGGCTCGCCATCGTCGATCACGGCCAGATCGTCGCGGAGGGGACGCCGGAGCTGCTCAAGAGCCAGCTTCGCGGTGACAGCGTCGTCGTCGAGCTGGCGGACACGGCGACGGCCGGTGTCGCGGCAGCGCGCCTCGCCGCGCACCCGGACCTGCGCGAGGTCACCCATGAGGGCCGGGTCGTCCGGGCCCGGACCGACCATGGTGCGGCGGTGGTCCCGTCGGCGCTCGCGGTGCTGGAACAGGCCGGAGTCGTGGTCGCGTCGGCGACCGTGGCCCGCCCGTCGCTCGACGACGTCTACCTGCGGCATGCGGGACGGGCGTTCGAGGCGGTGGCCTCATGACGACCTTGGTGACGCACTCAACCCTGTTGACGAAGCGGTCGCTGACGGCGCTCGTGCGGCAGCCGGCCTTCGTCCTCATCACCCTGATCCAGCCCGCGATCTGGTTGCTCCTGTTCGGTGCCCTGTTCGAGAAGGTCGTCCAGATCCCTGGGTTCGGCAGCGGCGGTCGCTCCTACCTCGAGTTCCTCACCCCCGGTGTCGTGGCCATGACAGCACTGTTCTCTGCCGCCTGGGCGGGCACCGTGTACATCGAGGACATGAACCTCGGGGTGATGGACCGGCTGCTGGCCTCGCCGGTGCGCCGGGGGGCGATGATCAACGGCACCGTCGTCTACCAGGGCATCGTCTCGGTCGTCCAGACGGCCGTCATCATCGTGATCGCGTATGCCGCCGGAGCGCGGTTCGAGCGTCCGCTCGTCGGCGTGGGCCTGACCTTCGTGTCGGCCGCGCTGCTCACGGTGGTCTTCGCCGCGATGTCCAACGCGGTCGCCCTCCTGTCCCGTGACCAGAACGCCCTCATCGGGATCAGCCAGCTGCTGTCCCTGCCCCTCGTGTTCCTCTCGTCGGCCATCATGGACCCCGACCTCGCACCGGCGTGGCTGCGAACCATCGCGACGTACAACCCGCTCGACTGGGCCGTCGTCGTGAGCCGCCAGGGGCTGTCGGCCTCGACGGACTGGGCAGCGGTGTGGCCCCGCCTCGGCGCCCTCGCTGCCCTCGCCGTGGTCATGAGCTGGCTGGCGACCCAGGCCTTCCGCGCCTACCAGCGCTCGGCCTGAGTGCCTTCGACGGAGCAGCTCGTCCCCCTCGTTCGTCGGGGACGGGCTGCTCCGTCGACTCAGCCAAGGAACACGGACGCGCCGTGGATCAGCAGCCCGATGAGGCCGCCGACGAGCGTGCCGTTGATCCGGATGAACTGCAGGTCCCGCCCGACGTGCAGCTCCACGCGCTCGGCCGTCTCGCGGCCGTCCCACCGGTCCACCGTGTGGCTGATGACGCGTGTCAGCTCGGTCCCGTAGCGCTCCACGCCGTAGACGACCGCATCACAGATCCTCGCGTCGATCCGAGCCCTCAGGTCTGGGTCGCCCAGGAGCCGCTGGCCGAGCAGGGTGACCTCTTCGATGCCACGCGCCCGAATCGGCCCCTCCTCGTCCTCCAGCGCGGCGATGGCCACGGCCCGGAAGGACTGCCAGAGGGCCATGGCGGTCACCGACACCTGCGGGTGCGAGAGCACACGCTCCTTGAGCCGCTCGGCGCGCTCCTGGGTCACGGGATCGTGCTGCAGGTTGTCCGCGAGATCGGTGAGCAGCTTGTCGAGCGCGATCCGGACGTCATGCCTCGGCTCGCGGCGGATGTCGGCGAGCCACTTGAGGGCCTCGGTGTGGATCCGGCGAGCGACGAGGTCGTTCACGGCGTCCGGAACCCACGATGGTGCCCGCTGGACGATGAGGGACTCGAAGAGGCCCTCGTTGACGACGAGCCCTGCCGCCATCTCGTCGAGCGTCAGGTCGACGAGGCCGGCGTGCGAGCCGTCGCGCACGACCTGCTCGAGGAGGCCACCTGCGAGCGAGCTGACCGGCTCCTTGATGAGTCGGGGCAGCACCGCCTGTTCGATGACGGCTTGGATGTCGCTGTCGGGGATGCGGTGCAGGGCGTGGGCGCCGACGGTGGCCACCTCGTCGACGAGGCGCTTGGCGTGGTTGTCGGTCAGGACCCACTCCGCGGCGCGCCGGGTCGGCTCCGCGTCGAGGACCCGCTCGCGGATGATCTCCTCGTGCAGGAAGTTCTCGCCGACGAACTCCTCGAGGCTCCGGCCGATCATCTCCTTCTTGCGCGGGATGAGCGCCGTGTGCGGGATGGGCA
>DASUQN010000567.1:0-5214 GCA_036280515.1 Intrasporangium sp.
GTGGTCCCAGGTGGGCCGAGGCTCCACCTTCACCATCTCGCTGCCAGCGGCGCCGCCCGCCCGGGCAGCAGCCGAGTCATCCTCGGGCTCGCAGCCCGGCCATCCGGACCCGTCTCCGGGGGAGGCCGTCGGGCATGCTGCAACTGGGCCACCTCAGGCCACCACGGCCAGAGCCACGAAAGGTCAGCCTTGAGTCGAATCCTGATCGTCGAGGACGAGGTGTCCTTCTCCGACCCGTTGTCCTACCTGCTCCGCAAGGAGGGCTACGACGTCGTGGTGGCGGAGACCGGGCCGGACGGGCTCGTGGAGTTCGACAAGAACGGGGCCGACCTCGTCCTCCTCGACCTCATGCTGCCCGGGCTGTCCGGCATCGACGTCTGCCGCACCCTCCGCCAGCGCTCCTCCGTTCCGGTCATCATGTTGACCGCCAAGGACAGCGAGATCGACAAGGTCGTCGGGCTCGAGATCGGTGCCGACGACTACGTCACCAAGCCGTACTCGAGCCGGGAGCTCCTCGCCCGCGTCAAGGCCGTGCTGCGCCGGCTCGCGGAACCGGAGGACCTGCTCCCGCCGACGATCGAGGCCGGCCCGGTCCGGATGGACGTCGAGCGACACACCGTCACCGTGAACGGGAAGCCCACGTCCTTGCCGCTCAAGGAGTTCGAGCTGCTCGAGATGCTTCTTCGGAACGCCGGCAGGGTGCTGACCCGCATGCAGCTCATCGACCGGGTCTGGGGCAGCGACTATGTCGGTGGCACCAAGACCCTCGACGTCCACATCAAGCGCCTTCGCGCCAAGGTCGAGCCCGACCCGGCGCATCCCGTGCACATCGTCACCGTCCGCGGCCTCGGCTACAAGTTCGAGACGCACTGACCGGTGGATGTTGGTCAGCTCGTCGTGGGCGATTCGGTCGGCGTCTCCGTCGGTGACTCGGTGGGCGTCTGAGTGGGCGACTCGGTCGGAGTCGTCGTGGGCGTGGCCGTCGTGGTCGCGGCGGCTGGGGCTGCGGTCACCGTCGCATAGGGGCCCGTCGCTGCGAGGACGGGGACGTCGACGATCGTGGTCCCACCCGGCTGAGCCGTCACGGCGACCGGGACAATCGTGCCCGGCTTCGCCGCGAGCGCCTCGAACTGCAAGCCCTCTTCCGCGAGGTTGACCTGCTCGCGAGGCCCCACCTGGATCTCCGAGCCGCCGCCGGGGCCCGCCTGCTCCTGCGGTACGACCTGGACCCTGATCGGCTCGGTGCCGAGGTTGATCACCGCACCGGAGACGACGGCCGCCTGACCGCCACCACCGACGAGGAGCAGGTCGCGGATCGCGACGTCGCCGACCTCTGCCGAGATACCGTCCGCCGGCTCGTAGGGCACGTCGGTCTGGACCGGGCTGAACACCATGCACCCGCTGGCGAGCGTGGCGACGGCGATACCACCGAGGACGGCGACGGTGCGCCGGGAACGCGAGGCGGGCGCGGCGGGCGCGGCGGTCTGGGCGAGGAATCGGCGCATCACGGGCGACAGCCTACCGGCGAACCCACGGCGTTCGCGGCCGGTCCGGCAGGCGTGGTGCACCTCAGCGGCGGGTTCCCGGAGCCGGCGGGTCGGCGAAGTCCCTTGGGCGCGCGCGTGAGCACGCACAGTGGCCGGTTGTCAAGACATGACGGGACGACAGAGTGAGGGCGACAAAGGCTCTGACCTGCGCAGATGCGGCCGCGCCAGATCGCTGCCTGCGCCGTTTCGTGATAATCTGGAGGTCGCGAAAGGGGAAAACAGCACATGGTTTTCAAGGTCGGCGAGACGGTCGTGTACCCCCACCACGGGGCGGCACTGATCGAAGAGATCAACACACGCACGATCAAGGGAGAGGACAAGCTCTACCTCAAGCTCAAGGTCGCCCAAGGCGATCTGACCATCGAAGTTCCTGCAGAGAACTGTGACCTCGTCGGCGTCCGCGACGTCGTGGGTCAGGAGGGTCTCGACCGGGTGTTCGAGGTCCTGCGAGCCCCGCACACCGAGGAGCCGACCAACTGGTCCCGCCGCTACAAGGCGAACCTCGAGAAGCTCGCCTCCGGCGACGTCATCAAGGTTGCCGAGGTCGTCCGCGACCTCTGGCGCCGCGACCAGGACCGTGGTCTCTCCGCCGGTGAGAAGCGCATGCTCGCCAAGGCCCGCCAGATCCTCGTGTCCGAGCTCGCGCTGGCCGAGAAGACGGACGAGGACAAGGCCGAGTCGATCCTCGACGAGGTTCTCGCCTCCTGATGCAGCCCGCGTCGGCGGTCGGCGTCATCGTCGTCGCCGCCGGCACTGGTAGTCGTCTGGGTGCCGACGTGCCCAAGGCCTTCGTGCCCCTCGCGAGCGTGCCCCTCTTGGGTCACGCCCTGCGGGGGGCGCTGGCATGTCCCGACGTGGCGGAGGTGGTCGTCGTCGCCCCCATCGGGTGGCTGGAGGATGCCGATGCCGTATGCCGCTGGGCTCGCTCCCAATCGAGCGAACCGTCTTCGGGGGCGCCAGTAGGGGTTGTGGCCGGCGGGGCGGAGCGCGGTGACTCGGTTGCTGCTGGTCTGGCTGCGCTCTCCGACCGGGTCGGGGTCGTGCTCGTCCACGACGCCGCGCGGTGCCTCGCCCCGGCCAGCGTCTTCGGCCGCGTCGTCGACGCTGTCCGCGGTGGCGCGGTGGCCGTCGTGCCGGGCGTTCCGGTCGTCGACACGATCAAGCAGGTCGACTCGGCTGGACGGGTGGTGGCCACGCCGGAGCGGTCGCAGCTCCGCGCGGTCCAGACGCCACAGGGCTTCCGCAGGGACGTGCTCGAACGCGCGCATGCGGAGTCGAGCGAGGCCACGGACGACGCCGGGCTCGTCGAGCGCCTCGGTGAGACCGTGCTCGTCGTCGAGGGTGATCCACGCGCGCTCAAGGTGACCACGCCGGCCGACCTCGAGGCGGCGGCCCGTATCCTCGCAGGGTGAGCGCTGACGAGTCATCCCAGCCGACGGCCCTGATCACGGGCGGTGGCACCGGAATCGGTGCGGCGACCGCTCGACGCCTGGCTGACGACGGCTTCCACGTCGTCATAGCCGGCCGTCGACGAGAGAAGCTCGACGAGACGGCCACCGCGATCAACGTGGACCTACCCGGCGCGGCCTCGGCCATCATCATGGACGTGACGTCGGACGCGTCGGTGCGTGAGGCGGTGGCCGGCCTCGCCCGCTGCGACGTCCTCGTCAACAACGCGGGAGGGGCACTCGGCGTCAACCGCGTCGAGGACGGGGATCTCACCGAATGGCAGCGAATGTATGACACCAACGTCCTCGGCACGGTCCGCGTCACCCAGGCCGTCCTGCCTCTGCTCCGCCGGTCGCCCAGGGCGACGATCGTCAACATCAGCTCCGTTGCGGGTCAGACCGTCTACGAGGGCGGCGGTGGCTACACCTCCGCCAAGCACGGCACATCGGTCATCTCCGAGACTCTCCGGCTCGAGCTCAACGGAGAGCACGTCCGGGTTGTCGACGTGCGGCCCGGGCTCGTCCGCACCGAGGAGTTCTCGCTGACCCGCCTCCACGGTGACCAGGCTGGCGCGGACAAGGTATACGAGGGAGTCGACCGACCGCTCGTGGCCTCCGACGTCGCCGAATGCGTCGGCTTCGTCGTCGGGATGCCGCAGCACGTCAACATCGACACGCTCGTCGTCAAGCCGGTCGCCCAGGCCGCGGTCCACAAGCTGCATCGAGCGCCCATCGACTGGAAGACGGAAGGCTGACATGAGTGGCCTCCCGAGGGTGGGCATCGGCGTCGACGTCCATGCCTTCGCACCAGAGGGCGCTGGCCGGGAGCTGTGGATCGCAGGACTGGTGTGGCCGGGGGAGCCGGGTCTCGAGGGGCACTCCGATGCAGACGTGGCCGCGCACGCCGCATGCGACGCGCTCTTCTCGGCGGCGGGGATCGGTGACCTGGGAGCGCACTTCGGGACCGATCGTCCCGAGCTGGCCGGGGCTGGGGGCGCGACCCTGCTGGGCGAGGCTGCGCGGCTGGTGCGGCGGGCTGGGTTTCAGATCGGCAACGTCTCCGTCCAGGTCATCGGCAACCGGCCGAAGATCGGGACACGGCGCGACGAGGCCCAACGCCTGCTGGCCGACGTCGTGGGAGCACCCGTCTCGGTGAGCGGCACGACGACGGACGGCCTCGGCCTCACCGGCCGCGGTGACGGGATCGCGGCCATCGCGACGGCCCTGGTGGTCTTCCGTCCCTGACGGAGGCGGCGTACTGCACACTCGACCAAGGGGCGCGGGTTCCGCCTCGTCGAGTGTGCACCTTGCGCCGGCGCGTACTGCACACTCGACCAAATGCGCGGGGGCTGGCAGCGCGCCTTCGAGCGGAGGCGAGCTCAGCGGCATACTCCACTGTCTGTGACGACAGCGGAGGGCCCGCCCCCCGGAACGGGGGACGGGCCCTCTGGTCAGCCGGTGATCGAGTCAGCCACTCACGGAGTGGGCGGGGTGATCTTGATCTGTGCGGCCTGGTTGCCGAACAGCGACTTCGCCACGGTGACGACGGTGCCGAAGCCGACGCCCTCGTCACCCGGGTTGCCAGAGCCCAGCGGAGTGATGGCGCCGATGTCGAGCCCGTAGTACTGCGGGAGCGCCGTGCCGTTGCTGTCGACGAAGCGCGTGCTGTACGGAGCGTTGTCCTGCGAGGGAACGACAACAGACGCGTCGACGTCGCGGTAGAACACCTGGCCATTGGGCCGCAGCTCGAAGCCGGGGTACCAGCCCTTGTCGTCCGTGAAGGTCTTCACGGGCGCCTGCGGGGCGAAGGTGTTGCACACCTCGGTGCCGACCGCGTCGAGCTGGCACTCGTTGAACGTGTACGTCGGCTGGAGGCCGAACGCGGCGTTCGAGGACTGCGGACGGGACGGCAGGTTCTTCAGCGTCGACGGGTCCGCAGCGGCGTTCGCACCGGAGCGACGAAGCGGCTCGTAGTGGCTGTCGACGATGAGCAGGCCACCCTTGCTTCCCTCGCTCGGCAGGGACGTGCGGTTGTTGACGACGTGGTTGGTGTTGCCGTACGACGTGTCGCGGTACCAGACCAGCGCGCCCGGGGCGTTGTACTTGATCTTCTCGACCTTCCACTGGCCATCGGCTTCCTGGTAGGTCGTGTCGTAGGCGTACTTCAGGCCCTCGTCGAAGCCGTCGAAGTTGCGCCACTCGACGAGGTAGTACTGCGC